>NZ_JBRIMB010000062.1:0-27550 GCF_052977265.1 Shewanella sp. 0m-8
ATATAGACATCAACTTGAAATACTGCCTTCCTACATCTTTGTAGGTTGGGCTTTAGCCCATCACAAACAAACCAATATATAAATAGACGGCATAAATACCGACCTACAAAATATAGACATCAACTTGAAATACTGCCTTCCTACATCTTTGTAGGTTGGGCTTTAGCCCATCACAAACAAACCAATATATAAATAGACGGCATAAATACCGACCTACAAAATATAGACATCAACTTGAAATACTGCCTTCCTACATCTTTGTAGGTTGGGCTTTAGCCCATCACAAACAAACCAATATATAAATAGACGGCATAAATACCGACCTACAAATAAATTGAATTCCAAAAAGGATAGTCTCCAATACGATTAACCAATCCCTTTCTTAGTGGATTCGTAACTATGTATCTGCTTATATTTTCTCTATCTTCATCAAGACGTAAGGCACGGTCATAAAATGATGGTTGCCATAATGCTCCTGAACGGTTTAGCTTTCTATTGATAACAAAGCTACTAGCGCCTTTTAACGTTCCCACGACTTTTGATAACTCAGCTCCCTTTTCCAATCGTAACAATCCATGAAAATGATCTGGCATTAATACCCAAGTTAACCAAGAACAGTTATATTGCAGCTCATTTTTAGCAATTCCTATGCAAAATAGTTGGGACACATAAAAGTCTATGAAATGATCTAAATTATTTTCGGTATTAAAAGTTATAAAGTACTCACCGCCTTCTTGCGAAAACCGGCCTACTCGTAAGTCACTCCATGACATCATCATCTCCCTTTGTAAAAACTGGCGGCATAAATACCGACCTACAAAATATAGCCATCAGCTTGAAGTACTGCCAACCTACATCTTTGTAGGTTGGGCTTTAGCCCATCAAAACCGCACCAATGCATAGAAAGACGGCATGAATACCGACCTACAAAATATAAATATCAGCTTGAAGTACTGCACTCATGTACTTTTGTAGGTTGGGCTTTAGCCCATCAAAAAAAACTTCACATAGCTGACGGCATAAATGCCGACCTACATAGACAACGCCGCTTTGTCCGTAAGTGAGCCTGCGAACGTTCCGTATACCGTAAGGCCATAGGCCGTTCCGATTCCCCGACTCAGCTTATCCGTCTTTGCTTTTACCTAGGAGCGGCTTTTCCTAGGATCTCGATCCTTGTTTTAACCGTCTCAGCTTGTACCTAGGACCTTATTTTCCTCTTCTATTCTGATTCGCAATCTGCGAATTCACTCGCGCCGCCTTGGCCATAATAATAGCCACAATAAATACATCCTATAAAGTCAGCTGAAAATATTCTGTTAAATCAATACATAAAGTACTAAATATCAAACGATATCAGATTGGCATGATCCCTGTATTCCTATCTAAATAACGATATCCGATGAATAAGAAGCAGAAGATAGATTGTTAAAAATATTATCCATAACGTGATATCTAACAGGTGCTGATATGCAAAACGAATCGACATGTAAGAACTTTCTATCGACACTTTCAAGTGGCGCAATGGCCAAAGGGCTATTCTGGTTGGGTTCTGCTCAAGTGCTTGGCCGTATTGTGCGCTTAGGTTCCAGCATTATCATCGCTCGACTATTTACTCCGGAAATATTTGGCCAAGTAGCCATCATACTGACCAGCTTTGAGATCATCTGTACGCCTACACGTCGTATATCTTCTGCCGCATTAATCAAAATGGATGATAACCAACTAATACAATCTTTATCTGCGGCTGATCAGGTGAACTGGTTAGCCGCTATAACCGCCTTCGTTGCCATGAGCTTACTCAGCTGGCCGCTTGCTATCTACTACGATGACATGCAGCTAATTTTACCTATGATACTCATGGCAACAAGCTATTTACTCCTACCATTTGGCATGCTTTACGCTGCTATAAACCTGCGAGCAAATCGCATGCGTGTGGTCGGTCGAGCCGTGCTCTGGCAAACAGCGTTCGATGCCATATTAACCGCAACACTGGCTTTGCTCGGCTTAGGTATTTGGGCCATTATTTTGCCCAAAATTATTGTGGTATTTATTTGGATTGGGATTCATAGATACCACAACCCCTTACCTAAGCCTTTATCAAATCACGCTACAGCTTTTAGTAAAGCAACGCTCAACCAAGTAAAATCTTTCAGCCTACTTTCATCTAATGCAAAAAGCTTACTCAAATTTGGTATACAGGTTGGGCTTGGCGACTTAGCCATCGCACTGAGACAAAATATTGATTATATATTGATAGGCTATTTTCTTGGTCTAGAAGCCTTAGGCATCTACTTTTTTGCATTTAATGCCAGCCTAGGGATCAGCTTAGGTTTAGTGCAAAGCTATGGCACAGCGCTTTACTCTCACCTTTGTCTCAAAAAGTCCGAATCGAAACCACTACAAGCGGCTCATCAATTTGACCATGAACTAAGCCATGAACCAATTACCAAACTAAGCCATGAGGCAATTACCAAACTAAGCCATGAGGCAAGCCCCGAAGCAATTACCAAACTAAGCCATGAGGCAAGCCCCGAAGCAATTGCCAAACTAAGTCATGAGGCAAGTCCCGAAGCAATTGCCAAGCTAAGCCATGAACTAAGCCAGGAACAAAAATATTTTCAGTCTTTAAAGTTCATTATGTTACTGACAGTGCCACTTGTGAGCCTACAAACACTCCTTGCCCCAATGTACCTTCCTTTGGTTTACGGACAGAAGTGGATAGATGTCGGTGCGCTGCCAATATTTATTCTGCTGTGCTTAAGTGGTTTAGTTCGTCCACTTGGAGAAGCTGCCAGTCAATACCTTATTAGTATGGGTAGAAGCCAACTTAACCTGCTTTGCAACAGCGCTTTTACTCTTACTCTTGCTATCACGATTGGGTTTTCAAGCTACTGGGGGCTTCAAGCAGTTGCACTTGCAATCTTAATACTGCACGTCATTGCCATGCCAAGCTTTACCCTTTACCTAAAACTCAGCTCAAACGTTCAACGGGCCAAAGCCAAACACTTGCCCTCACCACTTAGAGGTTCACTATGACTGTTAACTCTTACCCCAAAAAACCAACTGCCGTAAAAGTATCCGTAGTTATGCCTATCTATAATGTTGAGGCGTTTGTAGAGGATGCGATCAATTCAGTTCTTAGCCAGACCTTTGAAAATTTTGAACTAATCCTCGTCAATGATTGCTCTAGTGATTCAAGCTTACAAATCTGTCAGCAATTTAAAGAGGCTCGTATTCGGATTATTAATCACGAGTCCAACCTAGGTTTAGCGGCCGCTCGAAATACAGGTATTCGCCACGCAATAGGTCAATACGTAGCCTTTCTTGATTCAGACGACATGTGGCACAGCGAAAAACTGCAGCAACATATTAACCACCTAGATAATAACCCTGAAGTTGGTATCAGCTTCTCAAGGTCGCTATTCATCAGCTCTGAAGGCCAAAGAATGAATATCTACCAGATGCCGCAACTCACTAATATCAGCGCGCAAGATCTACTCTGCCGTAACCCTGTCGGTAATGGTTCGGCCCCAGTGATCCGTCACGAAACCCTCAGCGATATTCGCTATCAATCACTGAGTAAACATGTTCCCCATAGCTGTTATTTCGACGAAAATCTTCGTCAATCAGAAGATATCGAATGCTGGTTAAGGATCGTAACCACCACCCACTGGAAAATGGAGGGGCTGCCAGCACCTCTAACCTTTTATCGTTTAAACCCCCAGGGCTTATCCGCTGATTTGAACAAGCAATATGCCTCTTGGGAAACCATGATAAATAAAGCTACAGGCTATGCACCTGAGCTAATTTTTCAGTATGAAGCTAAGGCTAGAGCCTATCAATTGAGATATATTGCAAGGCAAGCCATCCGTAACAGAAACGGCAAAGAGGCCGTTAAGCGCCTGCATCAGGCCATTAAAATCGCACCCAGTATTATTGGTGCAGAAACCAGCCGAACTTTAGCGACCTTAGCCGCGGCTTACTTATTGAAATACCTACCACAGGCTGTTTATAACCGCTGTGAGAAACAAGCCCTATCCATACTCAGTTACATTCACAGGGTGAAAATCCATCAAGATGGTGTTAAGCCTGCATTGTTAAAACCCTAGCCAATTAATCCATTCGCAACCTGCCATGCAAGTTGCGAATGCTTAGCTCAAAATAGCCACCTAAAAGCAAAAACAATAACAAACCAATGATTTTCAACGAATTTAAATTTGGCACTGTATATGCAACCTAACGATTAACTACATAAAAAAATATATAAAAATTAAGCCCAACTATTGGTAAGGACTCAACAATGAAAAAGACTAAACATAAAATAGAGTCTGCTGAAAAATCAACTTTAGAAGGTCACTCCTGCTTCAGTATTCGTTGCTTTGACCTTTGTGCAGCGCTATTGATGCTGCTACTGACCAGCCCATTAATCTTGTTTGGATTTGTAAGAAGCCTTACCGACAGAAACACTAGAAATACAACTATAGAAACCCTCTATATTGAAGCGGCTCAAATCCAGGAGCTTGACTTTAATACGACTAATGTTGCGCTAATAGGTTTGAAGCAATTTTCATACTCAGGTTGGTTCAAAAAACTGCCGATGCTCATTAACCTACTTAAGGGGGATATCACAATTTTAGGCACTCAATCGGTATTTGCATTTACAGCACCGAGTGAATTAAACAAAGTCGACACTGACAATACTGAAGCCAAAAATGCAGCATGTAGCAAACCAAGCGCAACGTCTAAAAATAAAGGCACAGCAAACAACTCGTCAGTAAAGACGTCAAATACGCGCTTTTACATCAAACCAGGGCTCACCTCATTTGAACAGATGAATGCAGCGACCGGCCTTTGCTTTGAATGTGCATCAACGTCACTCAACAAGGCTCACCAAAATTTAGCCCATTATCTGTTAGCACTCTTTAGAGCGCTTATCATCGCCACGCTCACTCGCGCAGTGTTTAACAAACCCACGAGCCACGACACTAAGATCACTGTTTTTGGCATACACCTAAATAACTGGACCATGAGCCAATTATTAAATGAGGTTCTACAGCAATGTAAAGCCCCCTCAAAGCCCATGCAGCAATTTAGTTTCGTCAATACAGACTGCCTTAATCGCAGCACTCAAAACGAGGCTTATCGCCAATGCTTACAACAAAGTGATTTGATTTTTGCCGATGGCATAGGTGTACGCCTAGCCTGCCTCAGCAAAGCTAAAGCACTAAAAGATAATCTAAATGGCACTGATATGTTTCCGCGCCTATGTGAGCTCGCCTCAAACAATCACTTATCGATTTTTATGTTAGGTGGGCGCGCTGGTATTGCAGAGCAAGCCGCTCACAATATGCAAGCGCAATATCAAAACCTTAAAATTGCAGGCTACCATCATGGCTACTTTGACTGCGACTCAAATAGCCCACAGAGCCTGGATATTGTAGAGACAATTAACCAAACTAAAGCCGATATACTGTTAGTTGCCATGGGCGCACCACAACAAGAACTGTGGCTAGCGGCGAATAGAGCCAAGCTCAATTGCGCTGTAGGAATAGGAGTGGGTGGGCTTTTTGATTTTTACGCTAATCGAATTAAGCGTGCCCCTCTCTGGTTAAGACAAATAGGGTTTGAATGGAGTTACCGTTTACTGCAAGAGCCCAAAAGAATGTGGAAACGCTACATTCTTGGTAACCCAAGCTTTCTATATCGCGTTTGGCATGAAAATAATCAACTAAAAAAGCTACGCATCCATAAGGAAAGTGTTGATGCCAAAACTGCAACACCACTAACCAGGAGCCAACTCAAAACTAAGCTTCACAATGCAACAAGAAAAAACCAGGCGATGCCACTGTTTGATTTAAAACAAGCCAATACTCGCCGCGCCATTTTCAACATGCACCAACGTATTAACTGCGCCTGCAAGCGTTCGCTTGATGTATTTATATCATCAAGCCTACTCATACTGCTGTCACCTTTTTTACTCTTCACTATCGTGCTGATTAGACTTGAATCCAGAGGCGGCGCGCTATACAGCCAAACACGAGCAGGCCGTAATAACAGTCCATTTATTATGTGGAAGTTTCGCTCCATGTATCAAGATGCCGAGCAGAGACTGGCATCACTCACCACCGCAAATGAAATGAATGGCGGAGTGATCTTCAAAATGAAAAAAGACCCTAGGATCACTAAAGTAGGTTACTTCATCCGTAAAGCTTCTATCGATGAGCTACCTCAGTTATGGAATGTGCTCAAAGGGGATATGTCGTTAGTCGGGCCACGCCCGCCCCTTATGACTGAAGTAAAGCAATATAGCCAGCACCACAGAAATCGATTAATGATAAAGCCTGGAATAACCTGTATTTGGCAAGTCTCCGGTCGCTCAAACATTGCATTTGAACAGCAGGTTGAACTAGATATTGACTATATCTATCAACAATCTTTCACCGCTGATCTGCTTATCCTCATCAAGACCATTCCTGCGGTTATTTTCGCCCGCGGCGCGTATTAAGGAGCTGTTTATGCAAGCTATTATTTTTGCAAATCGCCACGGGCAAGAGTTGGCACCACTAAACCAATACTATAATCCAGCACTATTGCCCATTAGCAATAAGAGCGTTATCGAATATACCCTAGAAGATCTCGCCAGCGCAGGGGTTAAGCAGGTAAAACTCATTGTCTCAACGCATATCGCTGCAATAAAAGCATTAGTCGGCAACGGCGAGTTCTGGGGCTTAGAAGTTGACTATTTTCTTAGCCGAGAACAGGAAGATGCTTCGAAAGTGCTGGCTCGATTGGCTGTAGATAAAACAGAATCTGTATTAGTTGCACGCGGCGATATGCTGAGAAGCCCGTGTATCAAAGCATTTGTTGAGTTCAGCCAACAGATGAAACAAAGTCTGGTCATTGCCAAGATGAATAACCAAAATGCAGGCCTAATGATGCTGCCTGCGGCAGCCTCACATACCGAGATGCTTAACTGGCCGCTGACCAATCAGGTTGTCATTCCAAGCGATGCCTCAGCGGTATTAAACGAACCCGTGACTCAAATCCTGCATGGTGAATGCTTCATGCTCACAAGTCTTAATGCCTATATGCAGGCTAATCAAGCGATGGCAATCGCAAAAATAATAGGAATTAGCCCTAAGGGACGATTTTACAGTAGTGCAGACCAAGCAAACGGTTTTTACGTCGGAGCAAAAACTAAAACCGGCCCATTGAGAATGCAAAATGCATGGGGGGTCATTGGTGACAATACCTGGATTGATGAAAGTGTAGATCTGCAGCAAAGCTGTATTTTAGGTAAGAACTGCCTTGTAGATGCGCAATCGAGTCTTAAAAACTGCATTATTCTAGATGACTCTTATGTGGGCAAAGGGCTCAACGTTAATAATGCCATTGTGTGTAAGAATACACTGATCACACCCGGGAATGGTGGCGCTATCAAGCTCAATGATGACAGCATTTTGGCTAAAAACCATACCCTCGCTAACACTGAAAGCGTGACCCTTTGCGATAGAAGTATTGCTCTTTTTCTTCTTTGTATTGGATTAGTGTTTAGCCCGCTCATTGCAACTTATTGTTTAGTTAACGCCAAAAACAATACGTTAACGAGAGGGGTATCAATTAGAAAGCCGCTAATTAAAGAGAAAGTCACATTAAATAATAAGCACTACAGCTGCTGGCGCTGGAATGTTAAGTCGCTATGGATGAGTCGCCTCCCCCAGCTCTACCTCGTTGTTTTAGGCCGATTAAGCCTTATCGGTCGTAGCCCATTTATCAAACCTATCAACCCCTTTAGTGCCTATGAATACGGGATCTACGGCCCACTACAACTATTAATACACTCAGCCGTTGAAGACGCCTCTGCAACGTTCCCTGAAGAAGAATGCGATTTAATCGAGGATGAATTCGCGCAGCCCTTACAAAAACATAAGTATTGGCAACTCATCAAATATGTTTTTAACCGCTCTAAACAATTACGAATACATAACCAGCTAGAACAGAATTAAAGCCGAACCTAAAGCATGAGTCAAAACATGCGCCAAAACATAAGTTTCAACATAAGCAAAAGTAGCCAAATTAACATTAGCAAGATAAGCCAAGCGGGAGATCATTATGAAAACAATCATCACTTACGGCACATTCGATCTTTTTCACTATGGACATGTGCGCCTGTTTAAGCGATTAAAAGCCCTCGGCGATCGTTTAATCGTGGCAGTTTCGACAGACGAATTTAATGCTTTAAAAGGTAAGGCCGCATTTTTTAGCTACTTTCAACGAGCTGAAATCGTCGAAGCTTGCCAATATGTCGATATGGTAGTACCAGAAACCCATTGGAATCAAAAAGCAAAAGATATATGTGAATATGATGTCAGTATTTTTGGCATGGGTAACGACTGGAAAGGTAAATTTGATGATCTGTCACTATTGTGTGAGGTTATTTACTTAGATCGAACCGGTGAGATCTCAACAACTGAGATAAAAAATAACCTAGCATTACCTAAACAAACCAGTGATGGTAATGACACAGCTTCAACACCGTTGCAGCAATCCAAAAAGATAAACAAATGATGACATACTCTATTTTAGACTGGCTAAAAGCAATACTCAGAAAGCTCATATTCATGCTATCTGGCCTTGCTCCGCGCACATCTAAAAAAGCGGTATTTGGAAGTTATAAAGAGGGCTTTAGTGACAACAGCAAATACTTGTACCTGCATTGGCAGCAGACAAAATTCATCCGTTGCATCTGGATAAGTGGCAATAAGGCTGTGATCACGCAGCTACAAAGCCAGAACCTAGAGGCTTATTATCGCTGGTCATTTAAAGGTATTTACCACAGCTTAACGGCTAAATACTTTTTTTATAATAGTTACATTGGCGATATTAATCAGTGGCTTGCTAATGGTGCAGTAAAGATAAACTTATGGCATGGCTTGCCGATGAAGAAAATTGAATTTGATATAACAACAGGCCCCATGGCCGAGGTTTTTAATCCTAAAAGCCAACTAGCCCAGTGTAAACAATGGCTACTTGCCCACCAGCAACGGACAATCCCTGACTTAATGTTGAGCCCAAGTCCGCTAATCGATTCGCTTTTTTGCAGTGCATTTAGACTCAGCAGCTCACAGCTCTTGCGTGCAACCAATCCAAGAACCGACTATTTTACACTCGGCTACGCCATAAAAAATGAAATAGAAAGCGATTCACCAGTCAAAGGTTCAACAGAACAATACCCAACAAGTGGTGAACCGAGTCCGAGCACGCTAACTCAATCCATTAAATCACTGCTCGCAGTCCATCTAACTCAGCCAAGTAAGCCTGCACCGCAGCCACACATTATTTTATACGTTCCGTCGTGGCGTGACAGCCACCAGGAAGGCAACCCGTACAACAAAGCATTCAACTGGCAGCAATTATCAAATCACTTAGCGGCTAATAATCAGTTGTTTCTATTACGCCTACATCCCAATGAGGCGGCACTTGCTGATGAGCTTACAAGTTACGCTAACATTATCAATATTACGCCGTTAGAAGATGTATATAGTTTATTGCATCTAGTGGACCTACTCATTACAGACTACTCATCTTTATTTATTGATGTACTACCGCAAGGTACGCCAATCTGCTTCTATCGCTTTGATGAGCAGCATTACCAACGAGATTGCCGAGATATCTACGACTACGCCACAAAGTTGCCAGAGTTCGCACCTAAATGCACAAGTTTCAATGAGTTATTAAAGCAGCTAGAACCAGAGACTATCGCCGCACGGAGATTTAATGCTATAGACAGTGGACAAAGGGCTAATCAAACAAGTTATAAAAATAACTATCAAGCAGTAACAGAACTATTTTGGGGAAAGGGCACGCCAAATGCATTTGAAGCTTTGGAAGAAAGAATAGGTTCTAGCTCCTAGAACCTCGAACGCTTCGCTGCTAGGAAAAACAAAAGCAAAAGAATTGACGGCATAAATGCCGACCTACTTAAACATTTAGAGCCTAGGTTCTAGAACGTTCGCAAGCTCACTGCGAGGGCGCTTCGCTGCTAGAAAAATCAACAGCAGAACAACAGTTCCTTAGGGTTTAAATTAACTTGTCGGCTCTTGCATGTCAGTCTTTGTATTGTGGCTTCCCCCGGTTCTTCCACCTTCACTCTATTTGACTTTTGCAACTCATAACCATCGCTTTTGCTTGTATAGCATCTAGCAGGAGCAAAGCGACGCTCTCACCAGCCGTAGGCTGTACTAGCAGGCCAGAGGCCGATCTTCTTAGCTTTTAACCGTCAGCGAAGCGTTCCGTAAGTAAGCCCGCGAACGTTCCGTTATCCGTAAGGCCGCAGGCCGTTCCGCTTTTATGTCTTAGCTTTTACGTCTTAGCTTCTACCATTTTTTGCTCTTAACTAGGACCTAGAACCTGCTTTTCCTAGAGCCTAGGACCGTCTCAGCCTTTTTATCTTTCTCCGATAAAATCGGCTTAGCCCCCTCTTCTAACGGCCATAGGATATCTAATTGAGGATCATTCCAGGCAATAGTTCTTTCAAACTCTGGCGCATAGTAATCGGTACATTTGTAAATAATGTCGGCATAATCACTTAAAGTTAAAAAACCATGAGCAAAACCCGGGGGGATATACATTTGCAGTCTATTTTCGGCAGATAAAATTTGCCCAAACCACTGACCGTAGGTTTTTGAATCTTTACGAATATCAACCGCGACATCAAAAATACTACCAGCTGTCACACGAATAAGCTTACCTTGAGCTTGAGTCTTTTGATAATGCAAACCGCGCAGCACATGCTTTTGCGAGCGACTCATATTCTCTTGCACAAAACTCGGACAAGTCATGCCCACTTTGGCAAACAGCGCCTCAAACTCTGATTGACGAAAGGTTTCCATAAAAAAGCCCCGTTCATCACCAAATATTTTAGGCTCAATCAGCAGTAAATCAGCAATTGAAGTAGATATTAGTTTCATCATATTCTTTTAAATAAAGGCTTGGACTAGGACCTAGGTTCTAGGTTCTAGGTTCTAGGTTCTAGGACTTAGGGCGCTTCGCTCCGAGGACGGCCTTCAGCCTGCTAGGAAAAACAAAAGCAAAAGCAAAAGAATTGACGGCATAAATGCCGACCTACTTAAACATTTAGATCCTAGATTATAGGCCGTTCGCAAGCTCACTGCGAGGGCGCTTCGCTGCTAGAAAAATCAACAGCAGAACAGCAGTTCCTTGGGGTGTGTTGCTCTAACCAGCTTTTGCATTACCGCATCAGCTTTACCGTCTTTACGTAGGTTGGGCTTTAGCCCATCAACTTTTCATTTAATCTACGGCAATTGACGGCATAAATGCCGACCTACATAAAAATAAGGTTCTAGGTTTGAGGTTCTAGGCAAAACTCAAACTAACAGCTATAAAGCTGAAAGAGTAGAGACTATGCCACTTCACTATAAATGTCGCTTTGGATTGTATAAGCCCTTACCTAGAACCTGCATTTCCTAGGACCTAGGACCTTCTTAGCTTTTTAAGTAATACTCTTTATACCATTCAACAAACTTCTGTACGCCTTCTTCGACGCTAGTTTGTGGCTTATAGCCTACAGTGTTGAATAAGTCTTCAGTATCGGCCCATGTTGAATGTACATCGCCAGGCTGCATATCCATCATGTTTTTAATGGCTTCAATACCTAACGATTTCTCAAGCGCTGAGATGTAATCCATTAGTTGAACCGGGCTACCATTACCGATATTAAACACCCGATAAGGTGCAGAGCTCGTTGCTGGAGTGCCCGAATCACTTGACCAATCTGGATTAGCAGCTGGAATGCTATCTTGAATACGGATGATACCTTCAACGATATCGTCAATATAAGTAAAATCGCGGCTTAAGTTGCCATGGTTATAAACATCAATAGCCTCACCTTTCACTATCTTATTGGTGAACTTAAGTAGCGCCATATCAGGGCGTCCCCAAGGACCATAAACGGTAAAGAAACGCAGGCCTGTCGTTGGCACACCATAAAGATGCGAATAAGTATGTGACATCAACTCATTGGCTTTTTTAGTCGCAGCATACAGCGAGATAGGATGATCAACACTGTCGTCTGTTGAGAATGGCATTTTTGAGTTAAGGCCATAAACAGAGCTTGAAGAAGCATAAACCAAATGCTGAATCTTATGGTGACGACACCCTTCTAAAATGGTCAAGTGGCCAACCAAATTACTGTCGGCATAGGCCATAGGGTTACCGATAGAGTAACGTACGCCCGCTTGCGCAGCTAGGTGAATCACTCGATCAAAACCTTGCTCTGCAAACAGCGCTGCAATGCCTTCTCTATCTGCTAAATCTAATTTTTTAAATGAAAAAAGAGCCTGCGGCACTAAATTTTTAAGGCGGTCCAGTTTTAGGTTAACATCGTAATAATCATTTATGTTATCGATACCAACTACTTCATGGCCAGCAGCACATAAACGTTCACTGACTTTTGAGCCGATAAAACCTGCTGCACCTGTTACTAAATACTTCATAAAATTCTCTTTTGTTAAAAGAAGACCCTAGATACGAGGACGTTCGCAAACTCTCTGAATAGCAAGGTTCTAGGACCTAGGACGCTTCGCTCCGAGGACGGACTACGTCCTACTAGGGAAATCAAAAACAAAACAGCGTTGCCTTTGACCTTGCAGCTCTTTCCCGCTTTTCCGTCTCAGCTTGTACCTAGAACCTAGGACCTTTCTTTTCCCTAGGACCTTCTCAGCTTTGCCTCAATCCGACCCAAACAAGTCTCGTGTATAAACTTTATCAGCAACATCGGCTAACTCTTCAACCATGCGGTTTGAAACAATGACATCTGAAACTTGCTTAAACTCTTCTAAATCTTGCATCACGCGAGAGTTAAAAAATTCGGGCTCTGTCAGCACAGGCTCAAATACTACAACCTCAATGCCTTTAGCCTTAATGCGCTTCATAATGCCTTGAATAGAAGACGCGCGGAAATTATCTGAGCCTGACTTCATAATTAGGCGGTAAACACCGACAACTTTAGGTTGTTTTTTAATAATTGAGTCAGCAATAAAATCTTTACGCGTCGAGTTAGCATCAACAATTGCGCTAATCAGGCTATTTGGTACGTCAGCATAATTTGCACGTAATTGCTTGGTGTCTTTTGGTAAGCAGTAACCACCATAACCAAATGATGGATTATTGTAGTGCGAGCCAATTCGAGGGTCTAAACCGACACCTTCAATAATTTGACGCGCATCCAAACCATGCGATTCAGCGTAACTATCTAACTCATTGAAATACGCGACACGCATTGCAAGATAAGTATTAGAGAAAAGTTTAACCGCTTCTGCTTCTGTTGAATCAGTGAAAAGAATATCAATATTTTCTTTAATCGCCGCATTTGCAAGTAAGTTAGCAAATACTTCAGCGCGCTCAGAGCGCTCACCGATAATAATACGAGAAGGATGTAGGTTGTCGTAAAGAGCGCGCCCTTCACGTAAAAACTCAGGTGAGAAGATGATATTTTCAGTATTATATTTTTGTTTAACTGACTCAGTGTAACCTACTGGTACAGTTGATTTTATCACCATCACAGCATTAGGGTTAATGGCGAGTACATCTTGAATGACCGCTTCAACAGATGAGGTATTAAAGTAGTTTGACACGGTATCGTAATCGGTAGGCGTCGCAATAATCACGTACTCAGCATCTTGGTACGCTAGCTTTTTATCTAACGTTGCCGTTAAATCAAGTGTGTGATTAGCTAAGTAATCTACAATTTCTGTATCTGCTATAGGTGAAAAACCTTGGTTAATCATCTCAATTTTTTCGGCTACAATGTCCACAGCCACCACTGTGTTTTTCTGCGCTAGAAGTACCGCGTTCGATAAACCAACGTATCCAGTTCCTGCTATAGCAATTTTCATTATTAAACCCACAAAATATTGTCGGCGTAAAATAGCACTCAAGAAGCAAAAAGTCTTGTTTTAGGCCACATTTTTACCGTAATGAAGGAACGAGATCCTAGGACGCTTCGCTTCGAGAACGGCCTCCGGTCTGCTAGGAAGTCAAAAGCAAAACAGCTTTCCCTTGACCATGTAACTCTTTCCAGCTTTTACTTATCCGTCTTAGCTTTAACCTGCTTTATAAGTAGGTTGGACTTGAGCCCATCAAAGTTTCATTTAAATATAAAAGAATTGACGGCATAAATGCCGACCTACATTGAAAAATACCGACCGTAAGCGAAACGTACTGTAGGCCGAAGTCCGTTCCGGCTTTTGCCGTCTTAGCTTTTACCATCCCTTTTCATTCCGGCTTTCCCGTCCCTGCATGTATCGTCTTAGGCTTTTCCGCCTCCTCTACATACCACTCTACGGTTTTACGTAAACCTGATTCAAAAGACTCCGTCGGCTTCCAACCTAACTCGCTTTGGATCTTACTAGAATCAATTGCGTAACGAATATCATGCCCTAGTCTATCTTCAACATAAGTAATGAGTCCTTTAAACCCCTCAGCATTGCGACTCCCCTTTAATGAATTGGGGTTTTCAGGGGCTAACTCTTCTAGAAGCTCACAAATCAGGTTAACGACATCAATATTACGCTTTTCACAGTTGCCGCCAATATTATAGGTTTCGCCCATTTCGCCTTCTGTTAAAACGGTATAAAGCGCTCTGACATGATCCTCCACGTATAACCAATCACGAACCTGCTGCCCATTACCGTATATTGGAATAGTCTTACCGGCTAATGCATTACATATCGTTTGAGGAATGAGTTTTTCGTGATGCTGAAAATGACCGTAGTTATTAGAGCAATTTGTCACGACAACAGGCAAACCATAGGTTCTATGCCAAGCCCGAACCAAATGATCGGACGCCGCTTTGCTCGCAGAATAAGGAGAGCTAGGATCATACCTAGTTTGCTCGGTAAATAACTCACCGTCAGCTAAGTCACCAAACACCTCATCGGTGGATACATGATGAAACCGAAACGCACACTTTTTATCTTCTTTGAGTGAAGCATAGTATGCTCGACTAGCTTCAAGAAGAGTGTATGTGCCAATAATATTGGTTTGCATAAATTCTGCAGGACCATCAATAGAACGGTCTACGTGGCTCTCGGCAGCTAAGTGAATAATGGCATCAGCTTGATACTGTATAAGTAATTTGTCTATTAACGCCCTATCACAAATGTCACCTTGCACAAACGCATAGCGATTCGATAATTCAACGTCAGCTAAAGACTCCGAATTACTGGCATAAGTCAGTTTATCGAGATTAACCACAACACTATTGGTGTACTTAATTAGAAAGCGAACCAGAGCTGAGCCAATAAACCCTGCACCACCAGTTATCAAAATGACCTTATCCATTTACTACCAACTCAAAATTAAATTTAACGACAACGGCTAAAGTGACGGTATAAATGCCGAGCGACTTTAAAAGAAGGTCCTAGGGCCTAGAACCTTGTGTCTAACCGCCAGCACAGCGTTCCGTCAGTGAGCCTGAGAACGTTCCTCAGGCAGTTCGATTTTCCCGTCTCTGCTTATACTGGCTTTAATCGTCTCGACTTGTACTGCTTCGCTTTACATAGGTTGGGCTTTAGCCCATCAAAACATAGAACAAAAGCTGACGGCATAAATGCCGACCTACATTCAAAGACGGTCCTAGGTTTGAGGTTCTAGAGTCTTGTTTCTAACCGTCAGCGCAGCGTTCCGTAAGTGAGCCTGCGAACGTTCCGCAATCCGTAAACTCACAAGCTGTTCCTTATACCTAGGACCTGCTTTTCCTAGAACCTAGGACCTTCTCTGCTTTTACCTAGAACCTTCTTTGCTTATTCAATTAAAGACAGTAAGTATTGTCCATAGCTATTACTCAACATAGGTTGTGCAAGACGCTCAATATCATTATCAGTTAACCAACCGCTTCGCCAGCCAATCTCTTCTAAACAAGCAACTTTCAACCCTTGCACCGTTTCAATCGTTTGAACAAAAGAAGAGGCTTGTTGCAAACTATCAAACGTGCCAGTATCTAGCCATGCAAAGCCGCGCCCTAGTCTTTCTACCTGTAATTCTCCCTGCTTTAAATAAGCTTGGTTAATATCGGTGATCTCTAGCTCATATCGTTTAGATGGCGTTAGATTTTTAGCGATATTGACGACTCTATTATCGTAGAAATACAAGCCAGTAACCGCCCAATTAGATTGAGGCTGTAACGGCTTTTCTTCAATCGATAATGCTTTAAAGGATTTATCAAACTCAACAACACCAAAACGGTCGGCTTGATCAACTTGATAAGCAAAGATTGTTGCACCGACTTTCTTGCTCGCTGCAATCTTTAACGACTGACTAAAGCCTTGCCCATAAAAAACATTATCACCAAGGATCAAACAAACATTATCATCACCAATAAAATCCTCTGCAATCACAAATGCCTGAGCAATACCTTCAGGCCTTATTTGAACGGCAAAAGACAGACGTACGCCAAAATCACGACCATCACCGAGTAAACGTTGAAACAAGGTTAACTCATCAGCAGTCGTAATAACCAAAATATCTCGAATCCCTGCAAGCATTAGCACTGATAACGGATAATAGATCATCGGTTTATCGTAAACAGGGAGCAACTGCTTAGACACACCTCGCGTGATAGGATAAAGCCGTGAACCCGTTCCACCGGCTAACACAATCCCTTTCATCACAGCTTGGCTTTTATCGGTACTTTTCAAAGTCTGCCCCATAATTAAACATATTAATGAAATCAAAACTTGATTGGTTCAGCATTCTAACGCTAGGCCCAATTAATCAAAAACAGTTGCGACACGCATGTATAAATCAGCTTTGTACGCTTAACATGTTTCGTCAAAAAACAAAAAAGCCAACTCACGGAGCTAGCTTTTCGTTAAATAACGTCATTAATTAAGTCGATAATTTAATTAACTATTGAAAACACATTTTTGTCTTCATCGCTCTGTGCAGTATCATGTTCACCTTGCTGCCACACTAAATCACAAATACCGTCGGTAGGATTAAAACCTGTAGGCGCGTTCAGTAAAATATCTCTGATCGTTTCATGTTGGAATTCATGACATGCTGTATCAAGTCGTGAAAGGATAACTTCAAGCTCATGCCAAGGTAAACATAACTCATTGGCCGTCATAATACGTTCATGATCAGTACCAGTTACATCGTCACCAATAAGTAGCTCTTCATATAACTTTTCACCTGGACGAAGCCCACTAAATTCAATACTAATATCGCCTTCAGGATTAATATCATCTTTAACTTCAAAACCGCTTAAACGGATCATTTTTGCAGCAAGATCGACAATTTTAACTGAACTGCCCATGTCCAAAACAAACACATCACCGCCTTTGCCCATTGCGCCCGCTTGAATAACCAATTGTGATGCTTCTGGTATCGTCATGAAGAAACGAGTGATCTCTGGATGCGTTACCGTAACAGGGCCGCCTGTTGCAATCTGCTTTCTAAACAAGGGTACCACTGAGCCTGACGAGCCAAGCACATTACCAAAACGCACCATACAAAAACGTGTATTATGCGATTCATTCGCTAGCGCTTGCAAAGAAAGCTCTGCCAGGCGCTTAGTTGTGCCCATAACATTGGTAGGGCGAACCGCTTTGTCCGTAGAAATGAGCACGAACGTTTCCACATTTGCTGCTATTGCTGCTTGTGCGGTGTACAGCGTACCAAATACATTGTTACGTACGCCTTCTACTACATTATGTTCAACTAACGGCACGTGTTTGTAGGCCGCCGCATGATAGACAGTTTGAACCTCAAATGCTTCCATGACAGCTTTTATACGGTTTTTACGCTGTACAGAGCCCAACATTGGATAGATTTCAATCTCTAACCCAAGGCTTGAAGCCAAAGCAGAAAGCTCACGTTCAATTGAATACAAGCCAAACTCAGACAGCTCAAATAATACAAGTTTCTTGGGGGCTTGCTTGATAATCTGTCGGCATAGCTCAGACCCTATAGAGCCACCTGCGCCAGTCACCATCACCACTTTATCTTTAATGTTAGCAGTCATCAAATCATCACGCGGCCTAACACTATCACGACCCAGAAGATCATCAATCTCAACTTCTTTTATGTCACTATAAAGCTTATTACCGCTGACCAAATCAGCCATTGCCGGTAAAGTCAGTACCTGCACTGCAAGTTGCTCTAATGACAATAAAATCTCTTTACGGCGCGAACGCGAAGCACTCGGCAATGCCAGTAGCACCTTGGTCGCCTGCTTTTCTCTGATAAGCTTGCGCATAATGGATGGCGAATGCACGTGTACACCTTGAATAACCGTGCCATGTAATGTTGTGTCATCATCGACAAAGGCAAAAGGATAATACTCATGGCTTTGTACTAAAGCCGTTACCAGTTGGCGACCACTTACACCAGCGCCATATATAATTACCGGCTCACCGATACGCTTCATTCCTGTACCGACAAAAGCACGCACCATGGTGCGAGTGCCACCAATAAAAACCAGTGCAAAGGCGGAATAGATAACGGGTACGGTTCTTGGAAGTTGTGAATCGAAATAATAAGCAACCAGTACTAAGCTGATTGTAGATACGACAACACCCAATATAATCGCGCTAAGTGCTTGTAATCCCATATAACGTAATACCGCACGATATAAACCGAGTTTGGCAAAACCAAGAATACTAAGCGGCACCACGCTTGCGATAAGTAACCAATATGAGCCATTCGTCAGCGCACTGATATCATCCACGCGGACAAGAACAGCTCCCCAAAACGCTATCACTAAAAATAACGAGTCAATTAACACACTCACAATCCGTTTTTCCACTCGTTTTAATGAAAACAAGCACTGCAAAAAATCCATTTTTTGATCCATTTGGCAAGAAGGCTTCATAAGAAATGACTACTTAATTACTGAAGAAATGATTATATAACCCGGTAGATAATACCATATATTGGTGAAATTATGCTTCTACTACTTAACGAAAGATACCGAGAACTTTGTTCATCAGCGCTTTCACTATGTCCCCGACTTAGCCTGTGCGGGTAGATGAAGCGCCATAGTCAGCTAAAACTCATCAGAATAACATCGTCTTTCTAAGACGATGTAGCTCCTATTAATTTCGACATATCGTTAAGTGAGTAAGCTTATTGACAAACATCTAGGGGGACAAAATCATCAGAAATTTAACTGCCCCAAAAGTAACACGATTGCGCTAATGCTCTCTAGAGTTGGCACGCCGTCCTTGCCCCAGAACTTACCGATGGGGGCAATGGTGTCCTGACTCAGTAGCGCAAATTCCGTTGGCGCCAAGCTAGCCCCTGAAGTCGCAACGGGGTAACCCAGTATTGATAGCTCGCTCCAATTGGCATGATATCATCGAGGAAACGGACCCAATTATGCGTCTGTCGGTAAACAATCATCTCATTGGGAAGTTAGACACTCACAGCTGTTTCAGCAAAATCGTTCAAGTGCTCCAATAGGTGTTCAATTTGGTAATCAAGAGCGCACTCACTGCTATCGAGCGTCTCTGGAAACTCAATTATCGCTGCGTCATGCCATGTGTGAGCATAATGAATTTGGATCGTTAGCTGCTTTACCATTTTTGCACCCACCTGGGTTCATTAATAGGTATTTTTTGCATTTAATGAACCCAATTTAGCTCATTAATGTCCATTATTGCTAATTAATGAACCCGTTAAGGTACAAGAATTACTGAAAGGATTGAATGGTTAGCGCTATTCTACCGCACTCAACAAATACCGACATTTCCCTTTAAATTTAAGGATTTTCTGAGCCCCGCTCTTCCTGTGTGAGACTAAAAACGGCTATTCCCCAATAACTTAGACAAGTTTAATAGAGGTAACAAAGCGATAAAAATCACGGTAACTGCCGCTTATACGGCTGAAAGTAACCACGTATCATCGGTAAAACCCGCTATGTTCATGGAGAAATGGCTCATCAAGTTAGCCGTTAATATCGATGCGCCTTTTTAGCCATCATTGCCGACCAGTTCCCTCCCGTCGGTGTCAATATCATGACCGATATGCTCTGCATCGATATGCTGGCCGTTCAGGAGTCGGCATACGACAGCAGTATTGCAACCACATGGTCCCTGCTATACGGATCTCAAATGCTAGGCCACAATGCTCCCCGTCTAATATTTGAAATTGATGCACCCTATATCGAGAAGACTTCCTGAAGTAACGACTGTGCCTTTGCCATACTAAAAATTATCTGAACTCAGAACTCAGCTCCCGACCAATTTACGTGTCTCAGTGTCGCATCGAAATCATTACTTTTTAAATCCGTAATCTTTCCGTACAAGTTGAATGTGATAATTATTTGAATTATAATTTCTGATATTACGGAATACGTCCGTACACTGGAGGAGTTATGGCAACAGCACGTTTAGATATCCGTCTTGATGAAGAAATAAAAGCGAAAGCTGAAAAAGCATCAGCATTGCTTGGTCTGAAAAGTTTAACTGAATATATCGTTAGGCTTATGGACGAAGATGCAACACACATAATTGAAGAGCACGAAAAAATCGTGGTTCAAGATAGTCTCTTTGACACATTTATGGCTGCTTGTGACAAGGCAAAAGCGCCAAATCAAGCTTTGTTGGCAGCTGTAAAATTCACAGATGAGAGTGGTATCAAGTGAGTTGGGGCAAAGAGTTCGTAGAACTGAGTAAATCATATCACGACCGCAACTCATTCGACTGTGGTGAGCAAGAGCTAAATACATTTATCAAAACTCAAGCAGCAAAGCATATGGAAGCTGGAATTAGTCGAACTATGATTCTACCTAGTGCTCAGCCATTGCTTAATCAGAAGTTTGCAATATGCGCATTTTACAGTGTTGCGCCTAGCTCAATCAGCCGAGAAACCTTACCTGCGCAACTCGCAAAGAAGCTTCCTCGATACCCAATTCCAGTGTTTCTTTTAGCTCAATTAGCTGTGCATAAGGAATTTCACGGCTCAGGGCTAGGGAAAGTCAGTTTAATCCGTGCACTGAAGTACCTTTGGGAAGTTAACCAACATATGAGAGCATATGCTATTGTGGTGGACTGCCTCACTGATCCAGCACAGGCATTCTATACAAAATTTGGCTTTGAAGTATTGTGTGAACATAATGGACGCGTTCGCATGTTTCTGCCAATGAAAACGATAGAAAGACTGTTTAACCAATGAGTTAACAACTTTTGGAAAAATTAGGTTATCAAGAGTGACATTAAAACATGATAGGTTAATTTTTGAATGATTTTTTAACCTATTAGGTTTTACATGTTATGCCAAACTACCACGTATACCTTATACGTTAATTTTTACACGTTATTTTAACCTATCATTTGAAGGCTAGCGTGGAGTTGTGGAAGCAAATAGCAGTTCTAGATGTAACGACCTAGGGTGTTCTATCGAATTAGGTAGCTTGCTTCCTAAACAAACATAACGATAAACCTGCAACGTCGAATGTAACAAATCACACTGTTCGCTTTTCCACGCCACACTGACCGAATAAACAATCTAATTAGAGACCGTTACAACATTCGAATATCCCTATTTTTGTACAAGTATTTCCTTGGGAATACTTACCAGAGCCGTTTAAGGCAAGTTTTGCCGTCAAAAATTAGCACTTAATTGTCGTTTGACTTTACCCTGAACACTGACTTTGTCACAACTCGATCTATCTCCGTGATTTATCACTCTGTTCTGGTCTAATTCCATCGGACACTTAATTTTTGAGACAGTATGTTAATAAATTAAGAGGTCTATATGAGTTTAAAGCAATCACACAAGGGTTATCCGCAGGCATTTAAAGATGAAGCAGTACTGATGGTGCTGGAGCAAGGCTACAGTGTTGCTGATGCGGCAAAATCTCTAGGGGTTGGCACTAGCCTGCTTTACAAGTGGAAAGAAAAGTACGAGGCCAAACGGCAAGGCATCGCCTTAGAAGAGTCTGAGTACGATGAGCTTAAGCGATTGCCTAAAGAAAACAAAGAATTACGCATGGAGAAAGAAATACTAAAAAAGGCAAGCGCCTTCTTTGCGAAAGAAATGAAGTAAAATATCGCTTCACTAAAAAACACTCAAATCCGTTCCCTGTTGCGCTGCTATGCCGAGTTATGTGCGTGAGTAAATCAGGCTATTACGATTGGCTTAAACGCCCTGCGAACGTGATAAGCCTTGATACTTTGAAGCTTTATCGCCGTGTT
Organism: Shewanella sp. 0m-8; assembly: GCF_052977265.1. Classification (NCBI taxonomy): domain Bacteria; kingdom Pseudomonadati; phylum Pseudomonadota; class Gammaproteobacteria; order Alteromonadales; family Shewanellaceae; genus Shewanella; species Shewanella sp. 0m-8. Next base: position 22,221 of record NZ_JBRIMB010000062.1, read on the forward strand.
CGCCGCTTATTCGAGAAAAGCCGAGGCAGCTTAGGGAATCGTGAGATGATGAAAAATTTGCGCAAGGAAGGCTACCAAGTAGGTCGCTATGCAGTCCGTAAAATGATGCGACGTTTACGGCTAAAGGTAACCCGCCGGCAGGCTTATAAGGTGACAACGCAGCGTAAACACTCTGACGCAGTCGCTGATAACTTGTTGAATATGAACTTTAACCCAAGCGCTGCAAACCAGGTTTGGGCTGGTGATGTCACCGACCTAAAGACGGGTGAAGGCTGGATGTACTTGGCTGTGGTGATGGATTTATATTCACGAAGAATTGTGGGTTGGCATATTGATAAACGGATGACCACAGATTTGACATCCAAAGCATTACTTAAAGCTTACAACTTACGCCAACCGCCTAAAGGCCTGGTGTTTCACAGTGATAGAGGCCACAGTACACCAGTAAGCTATTAGCTAGCTTTGGTATTCGAGCCAGTATGGGCGACGTAGGAGCGTGTTGGGATAATGCGGTAGTTGAACGATTCTTTGGTAGTGTAAAACACGATTGGCTGTTTAAAGTTAATCAGCCTACACGAGAATTTATGAAACAAGATGTGGCTGCTTATATGAAGTATTACAACTTAGAGCGGTTTCATTCGGCCAATGGGGATTTATCACCGGTGGAGTTTGAAAATTCTCAACTAAAAGTGTCCAGTTTGGGTTGACCAGTACATACAGGAGGTTATCCTCCAAACCAAACTGCGCACTTATAGCCAACACCTCAAAAGACGTTACCTGACGGCCTAAAGGCCGACCTACAATATACGCAAGCCCAGTCCTTCTGTAGGTCGCGGTTTAGCCCGACAAACCAAGCATCTTGTGTCGGTCGTGGCTTTAGCTGCGAGCAGTTCATATCTATGTGCTCTATGTTGCGAATACCTCCAGAAGTAGCGGCTGTTCCTTTGATAGGCTAATGCAACATGAGGGGGAGGATAGCGATGGTTTTTGTTACTGTCATATATTGGATTTGCCCCGCAACTAAGTCGTCGAGTCTCTGTTGGGGCTACCCTAACAGGATCCCTTCTGTTTTAGCGATTTCATGGATAGGCTGAATAGGTAAACTGAGATCATGATAAACAAGATCTATTTTTTGCTCACCGAGTAGATCTTGTAACGCTATTTTTAATAATATTCTTTTATGAAGCGGGCTGTCGATATCTTGCCCTTCAAGGTAGAGATCAATATCCCCTCCTCGCTTGTTATCATCACAACGAGAGCCGAATAACCACACTTTAGCCGTTGAAGAAAAATGTAATTTCACTGAATCTACTATCGAAATTCTCTCTCGTTCACTTAACCGCATTAACATCTCCTTCCAATGCAATACCAACAGAAGACAAATAGACTTTAAGATTAGCTAAGATTAACAGTAGTTGATCAGCGTTAGCCCAAGCCAAATTGAGTGCTTCAGCCCGTTCTGTTTCAGACTCTGGATAGTCATGTGAAAATGCATTTCGCACTTCACGAAGTAATTTCCATTGATGGCTAGAGGTAAGGATCTCCCGTTTTTCCATCATATTGAGTACATCAATCATACTGACCGGCGATTCATCTTCTAACTTTAACAAATTACGAAACAATTTATGACCAATACAATCTTGTAAATCCGCAAAGCGAACCCTAAATGCATCAATTTTATCCTGCAAGTCTTCATCGGCCGCTTTCAAGCTTTCCGCGGAAATGGGAAAATCTACAGCGAGACGATTAAGCGAAGAACTCAATCTAGTTGCAGTACGCAAAGCTTCTGACCAATTATTTGCAAATAATGCAATATATTTAGATTCAACAAATCCCATAAGTATCTTCAATAGACAAACAATAAATTAAGTTTACTGCAAACAAGCATGTGCGACAAATACTAACGATGGAACCAAAGAAGGTATACACACATCTACAGGTTCGGCCTGTATGAAGTAGTCAAGTTTTATTCAGAGCAACTAGGTCATGTTGCTTGAGGCCCTTGTATCGATAAGCAAATACGTAAAATATACTTAAAGACTCATCCTACGGCTATTGCTGATGAGAGGGGGGTAATGCTACATTGAGCGCTATGCTGATATAGACTTAGCTTCTTCAATCACTTTATTTTGCGACTCAGTCGCTTTTCTTATAACCTGAGTATAAATGCGCTCTTTTTCCTCTGAGCTGGCGTTCATTACGAAGGCTGAAAGCTTAGATGTCGTTAATTTCTTTTTAGCGTTTCCAAACATAATATTCTCACTTTAAACAGCCTAAAAAATAGATACAGGATTCTCATCTGCGGGATAAAGCGAAAAGTCAGTCAATTCTCTTGCTATACGAGTTCGGTTAGCTTTTGCATAACGTATCGCTCTAACCTCTATATCTGCTTCTTGTTCTATCATGGCTTCATGTCAACTACATTAATGTAAACGTATAATATCAGTCACGGTTTTTACAGTATAAGCTTATCGTAAGTAATATAAGCTTATATGAACGGTCGAGGCTACTATTACAACATAGGTCGTTTTATGTTGCCGGTTCAGTTTATTCAACATAGTGTTTTATCATGTCCATGTGAGACGCGTAGCGCTTCGAAAGAGTCATGTCGACATTTTAAGCTTTATCAACATGCTTTACTTTTATGTCGATGCAATCAATTCACCATTACGGGAATATAATCTTAGGCCTGACTCTACGCGTTGATAATATCAAAACGATATAATTAGCCTGACTCCGTCATACTGACATGTGATTAGTATCATCCAGATTAAGTTACAACGTCACCCCCAAGCGATAAACCTTGTAACCTTGTTAGCAGCGCTTTACGGTTCTTATTGTTTGATACAAAACGTCTAAAACGGAGTTCAAAGGCTGTTCGCTCGCCTTTAGAATGATAAGCCTCGGCCAATAAGTGCACGTCGCGTGATGCTTGATCATAACCACTGGCACACGCACGTTTTGCTTGTATTTGCGCTTGCTGCCAAACATGGTCTCGCTGCCTGTACACCTCTGTAAGCTCAGCTTCTTTTAGCGCTGTTTCTGCTAGCTGCTTTTGTGCTAACACAGCGGCTTGCTCTTGCTTAAATTGCTTCAGGCCTTTCTCAATATAGGGGGTTATCACTTTTGCGTTTAGCCAGTATTGATATGCCCCTTGTTTATTGACAGCTTCTTTCTTCGTCATCGCTATCGCTTGCTGACGCGTTAACTGCCCCTGCTCAAACATCACTTTTAACAAGTCGTTTTTTTCTTGTTCGGTCAGCTCAGTAAGCCAGTTATCAACGCTAAAATGCTCCACATTAGCAAGGTGACTTGGATTAGCCGTTAATGCCAATGCTAACGCTTTTACCAAGCCCAAAGGAATATTGAACAACTCGGTAAAAACGCGTTGTGCCTCTGTTAGGTGATTAAAGCTGAAGTCGAATTCAATCATAGGTATTGCGGCAATATCGTTAACAGTATCAAACGCTTTTAGCCACATAAAATAAAGCAAGCGCCAGTCACCTTGGATTAATTCCGTCCGAAGCGTGACTATATGCTGAAAAAAGTCATCCGCTTGTTCATCATCAAAATACTCAGGGTAGTCTTCTATCGAAAAAACGAGCAACTGCCATTGCGCTGACTCGTAAACACATAAGCCATGTTGACTAAACCCTATAAACGCACTTGGTAAAGTGCCAATGGGCAGTTTTATGTAAACGTCTATACTGCCCCAATCTGCGTAATAGAAACCGACATCAAAATAGTCAAGTACAACATCGTAGGCTTCAGCCTTTAGGTCACTGTAGTGATAAACTACCTGAAAAGAAGTCGCGGTGATTTCGGCCCGGCTTGAAATTTGTCTTAGCGCCTCTCGTTGCTTGCTCCCTAGATAGTTATCTACACACTCAAAACGGTAGTATTGATATTCGCTCATGCTAACCTGCTAGTGCTGCGTATTAAATTGAAAGGTCTGTGTTAACAGGGGTTGAACTTGCACACTTCGTGATACATGCTCTTGCGCAAACAACCGTTTGGGATCGATAGTCACAAAACCCCAGTATTGTAAAAAACGTTCAATAAAGCGTAACTCTATTAACGTGCTCAATTGCTGGATTGGCGTGTGATAATCATCAACTTGGATCTCAAGTAATAGATCTGGGAATGCCGTGGCGACTTCATCAATCAACTGTTCAACGCTAGCATGTGTTTGTAAACGCCACAGCATAAACAGCCAAAAGGTTCTCAGCTCGATACTATGCTCCCAACTATCTAAGTAACCCCAGTTGTACTTCGTGGTTGCCGCTTCCAGCATCGGCTTGAAAAAAGCATGAATACCGTGGTTTTGATACTGTGTCAAAGCCGCTTTTTTGACATGATATCGACCACTACGACGATAAATAATACCGGCAATTTCGGCCAAAATGCGGGTGTAATGTAACGCATTAAATTTATCTTCATTACTGCCCGCAAATTCACTGATGCTAATACTCGTATGCCATTCAAATTGTGACAGCGCGAACTCTGGTAAACAATCACTGGCCTGTTTGACTAATTTAGCCGGTAAATTTCCTTTACTGGTGGCTTTAAACGAACCGTTGTTTTGCATCGCTTCGTCTAAAATCAGTGTCAAATAGCGCATTACAGGGCTAGTTGAAAGTACTTCCGGCGAACAAATTGTCACCCAAGCCAATTCATCAAATGGTGCATATAGCCAATTCCCCATTTGTGTGGGTGACAGCCCGCAAAAGTCAGGGTTAGCGCGGTTATTGCGCTCATCGTTTCTCTTTTGTATGACCACATTAAGCTCGTCGATCGTCAAGTTGGGTGACATCGCCACAACTTGCTCAACATCATCAAGCATTTCAGCATGCAGTTTTGACGCGCCGTCCATACAACAACGCTTATATTTTTTACCACTGCCACATGGGCAAAGACTATTTCGGCCTAAATTCATCGCTCACGACTCTTTAATATTGTTAATTCACGTGAATTTCATCAGTTGTTCAGCAGCTTAAAGCTACCCAAGCATTCATCTCGTTTTTACTGTACTCGTCTCTGGATCCTATAGTAGGCATCGGGATTTCTAAACAAAGCCTGGAAACATCGCCCATTATCGGCGACGCGGCTTGCCATTAATTAAGTATTATCACTGGCACTGATAGCACAACTCACCCCTAATATTCAGTTACATCGGAAAATCTGGTTCATTATCGTTAGCGTTAACTAGCCCTTTCTTCACCTCAAGCAAGATATTTGTAAGAGTTAACAGCATGTAATACCAATCTAAGTAAAAATATGATCTAATTGCATTCATCGTATTCTCTTCATTTGTGGTTATGGATAACTTT
>NZ_JBRIMB010000063.1:0-27205 GCF_052977265.1 Shewanella sp. 0m-8
CATGATTATACGCCTATCCTTGACTCTTTTTAGAGTACAGTTTGATAAGCAGTTACACAAAGTTAGTTACAGTCTCACATCGTCTCTAATTTATACATCATCTCTAATTTATACATAGTTTCTAATTTATACATCATCTCTAATTTATACATAGTTTCTGATTTATACATCATCTCTAATTTGTACATAGTTTCTGATTTATACATCATCTCTAATTTATACATAGTTTCTGATTTATACATCATCTCTAATTCATACATAGTTTCTAATTTATACATCATCTCTAAGTCATACATAGTCGCTAGCTCTTACATAGAGTAACCGATGCTAAAGACTGCGGACTCTGTTGCCGAGTTATAGCCAGCACCTAGTATAAGGCGTTTACCTATAACGTAACGCAGGCCGACTTCTGCTCCCCATGTGGTATTTTTATCTGTTTCCCAGACGGGCTCAGCACCGACAATATAAGGGACGATATTGGTGGTTGAAGAATACTCTGTTGTATAGGCCGCGGCACCGCCATAGAGGCTGAGATCACTGGTGAGCGAATAACTGAGGCCAAAGCGCCAGAGGGTGTCACGAGTGTAGGCTTCACCCGGCGGCTCGACGTAAACATCTTCTTTTTTACTCTGGGCATAACCTATGTAATAGCCCCAGTCGGCATAGTCACGGTCATAATGGCGAGGCGCAACGGTGATACCGTACATAGCTTCTGCGGCGGGAATATAGTCTACAGTTATAGCCATTACGGGGGCTGGTTTGAACGTGTCGTCTTGGCTGTAATCATTTGCCATAGCGTTAAGGCTAAATAAAGCGACTAAGCTGGCTACTAATAATCTAATCATGCTTATCTCTTAAACGTCTGACATAGGATGATGGATTGTTCTCAATCTTTTGTTTACAGTCAACCAACAGTGCTAAAATAGCCGAAATAATAGCGGTTTGTAACAATAGTGTTGAACTAGCTCGATACTGATGTTGGGCTTTGTTTAGATCGATGCTCCGTGTGGGGTCGATCAAAAGTGGAGAGAGATTTTGGATCAGAAATTACGCTCATCGATAGTGGAGTGGCTTACCAAGTTCGGCATTGATGCTCAGCCATCAGATGGTATGTCTAGCGCTATTATGGTGGTTGCATGCTTTATTATCGCTTTTATTGGTTATTTCTTCGTCAAGCGCGGCGTTGTAACCACCATGAATATGGTTATTCTGCGTTCGAAAGCGCATTGGGACGATATTTTCATGCGTCATCAAGTACTCGAGAAGATCGCGATACTGGTTCCCGTTCTTATCTTGAATATTTTGATGCCGCTGGCGTTGAGTGACCATAAAGTAATGAGTAGCTTAAGCGACCGGTTACTCGACGTGATGATTGTGGTGTTGCTCGTTCGCGCTATTTATAGCTCGTTAGACGCTGCCAATGAAATCGCTGATTATAATTTAGTGAGTCGTAGATTACCGATTAAGAGCTTTGTGCAGCTGGCTAAATTGTTCATGTTCTTTGTGGCTATCATCATCTCTATTTCAGTGTTAGCAAACCAATCACCTGTTTATTTCTTAAGTGGTTTAGGTGTCGCGACGGGTTTAGTCATGTTGGTATTTAGAGATACCATTTTGGGCTTTGTGGCGGGTATTCAGCTTGCTGCTAACCGTATGGTGAGCCCGGGTGACTGGATCGAAATGGACAACTTTGGAGCCAATGGCACAGTAGAGGAGGTGTCGTTAACCACTGTTAAAGTGCGCAACTTTGACCAGACCCTGACCATGTTACCCGCTTATGCTTTGGTTTCTGGGGCCTTCAGAAACTGGCGTGGCATGTCTGAATCTGGTGGGCGACGGATCAAACGTGCGATACAAATTGACATTCAATCGGTGCGCTTTTTAACTGAAGATGATATGCGTAGCTTAAGCAAGATCAATCATCTTAAAGACTATTTCTCTGCAAAGTCGGCGGAGATCATTACATATAACGCTCATGTACAAGATGCAGACATGTATGTGAATAGCCGTCATCTAACCAACTTAGGTACTTTTAGGGCTTATATCCAAGAGTACTTAACTCAGCACGATAAGCTCCGCAAAGATATGACGCTGATGGTGCGTCAACTGGCACCAACCGAGCTAGGCGTCCCTATCGAGCTTTATGTGTTTACTAACGATACAAGATGGGATTTTTACGAGGGCATTCAAGCCGATATATTTGATCACCTGTTTGCGATATTGCCTGAATTTGGTTTAAGAGTATTCCAAGGCCCGACGGGAGCGGATGTTCGCAGCTTGAAGCATTAATCTTTTCTTGATATTGCGATACATAGCAACAGCCAGGTTTACACTCATCAGTATTAATCCTGGCTGTTTATTTTGTGGCTTACACTGATTGGTATTGGTGAGAAATTAGTTTTCGCGAGTCACCAAAATTGCCGCTAATGCCACAAATACTCCACCGCTAGTTCTATCAAACCAATGCAGTTTATTACTCGACTTCAGTGTTGGCGCGAGCACATTCGCCATGCTGGCGTAGATCATGACAAAGCTAAAATCTACCACGGCCCAAGTTGCAGCAAGTATGGCCAGTTGTGGCCCTTGAGGCGCTGTAATATCGATAAATTGAGGGAACAATGCGGCAAAAAACAGCAGATCTTTGGGGTTGCTAATGCCCACCAAAAAGGCCTGTTTAAATAGCTGTTTTGGCGTGCCTTTACCTTGGGTTGTCTTAAGCTCTAAGCCTTTACCATCGCCCTTGGTGAGCAGTAATTTAATCCCAAGAAGCAGAAGATAAGCTGCGCCACACCATTTTAATATCGTAAAGCCGTATTCAGTCGCGCTTAACAGGGCGCCTAAGCCGGCAGCTGACGCCATCATTAATATCAATGCCGAAGTGACGCTGCCAAATGCAGTGGCTATGCTGCGACTCTTACCATAGTGAATGCCATGACCCATAGACAATACAGCCATGGTGCCAGGAGACACGGCAATCAACAATATGGCAAACAGGTAGAGTAACCAGGTATCAAAGCTCATAGATTTTATACAATTTTAAATGACTGGCAGCACTATAGCCGCCAGACATTATTTAGGCAAACACCTAAGGATTATAGTCGGGGATAGCCTTAGGGTGACGGCCTTGAATTGAGCGGTAAAAGTCGACGATTTCGTTCATATCTTGTCGAATGTTGCCTGTTGGTGTTTTGCCTTCGGCAATCACAACTGTCTTGCTACCGAAATCGAGTCCGACGGTTATGATCGGTACTTGAGCTTTATTGGCGATATGATAAAAACCAGTTTTCCAGCGAGATACTGGGCTACGGGTGCCCTCTGGAGCCAAAGCTAGACGGAAATTGGGATTGGCTTGAAATAACTCGGCTACGGCATCGACCATATTGTTACTTTGACGTCTGTCGACGGGGGTGCCACCAATAGCACGAAAAAACCAGCCCCACGGTGGGATAAACAGTTGATGCTTACCTAAGAAGTTGATTTGTACGCCTAGTGCGCCACGGGCGATAACCCCAATGATGAAGTCCCAGTTGCTGGTATGCGGTGCGACAATCGCAATAAATTGCTTATCTTTTGGCAGCTCGCCGGATATTTTCCAGCCGATGAGTTTTAGCAGCCCTTTCCAAAATAATTGAAACATATAACGAAAACCTTCCGGCCTTTTTTTAGAGTATTGATGTTTTCTGCCGCTTTAGCCAATCATTAGCTATGATTGGCGGCAAGACGTCAGATGGATATTTGGGTATAGTACACCTAATAAAGCCCGATCGGAGAGTGGCAATGTTTAAAAAAGGAATCAGTGTCTTATTGTTGTGTTTGGCCTTTAATGCCAACGCTGTGCCAACGGATGATATTGCGAGTATTTTGGCTGAACAACAGGCTGCATGGAATCGCGGTGACTTGGATGCTTACATGCAAGGCTATTGGAATAACGACAAAATGCGTTTTGTGTCGAATGGCAAATTTAGCTACGGCTGGGATAAAACCTTAGCGGCATACAAGAAGCATTATCCAGACAAGGCGGCTTTAGGCGCACTCACTTTTACGATTAAAGAAACCAAGATGCTAAGTAACTATGCGGCGATCGTTGTCGGACGCTGGTCACTAGAGCGAGCTAAAGATAACCCTAATGGTGTGTTTACTTTGCTGGTTGAAAAAATCGATGATCGCTGGGTGATCACTCATGACCACACATCGGATTGAGCCTGCTAGACTAAAACTGTCATTAGCTAACCTCTCGCTGAGCGAGCAAACTTTTAGACTGCAAAGCATGATATTGATAGCTTTAACAAAAGTAAGGAGTTTATATGGCGTTTATATTACCTGCTGCCTTACTGGTTATAGGCTCACTCTTTTTGATTGGGCATGCTGTGATAGATGAGCGTAAAGTAAAAGATTAATACCGGAGACGCTCATCTTACTATTGCTTGAACTCGCTCTAAGGTGAGTACAATATCAGATGAGCTCGATATTCGGCTCGCAAAAAAGCCAGCTTAACTTGCTGGCGCTATAACGAACTCATCCCTACCTAAGTTTCGCCCCTTGCCGTCATACCTCACTTCAGTGAAATGTATCTTGCCCTGTTTGTCTTTTAAAATAATGCTGGTCGAGCGCGTGCCATACTCTTCATGCTGAATGTAGATTGATGATAAGTGGCGTTCCCACTCTACACTCACGCCTGTTGCCGGTAACTCTGCATCGGGCGCTTGGGTATTGTCGGTCATTATATTGAGTAAGGCGTCGATATCGGGCGTGGTGTGATTGCTAATGTGCTGTTCTATTGCTTGAGTGCCCCGAGCCATCTTAGGCCAAATGTCATCTAGCGCACCATTACTGATGGAGTGAAATCCGCGGCTGAGAGTAGTCAGCGTTTGACTGCGACTATCGAAGCATTGCAACAGGTGTTCGTCGCCAAAGAGCAAATTGAATGGATTGTAGAAGCGACTGTAATCCTGCAACCAGCGTTGATCTATACCATCAGCCTCAAGGGCTTTTAGCACCAGTTCACCCCGGCTTTTCATGTCATTTTGGTTAAGTTCTGGCGCGCGAATATTGGTGAGGCCGGCAACCTTACCTTGCTGGTTTACTCCAAGCCAGGTGCCACCGGCTTCGAGATCTTTTCCGGCTAGCAGTTTATGTGACTGATTTAATGCGGGCCAGAAATGAGCGGGTTCGGTTGGCCGATAGTGAAACTCATCGCGATTCGCGCAGATGATTAATGGGAATTCGGGGTGGGTTTGCAGGGCTACAAATAGAATGCACATAAACAAAGCTCAAATCTAAGTCATGGATACAGGTTAATGCCCATGACTTAGAAAAGCTAGCGACTAGAGGTTTAGAACCTAAAGTCTAATGTCTAAAGCCTAGTGATGATGTTTGTGGTTATGCTTCTTTTTATGGCCATGGTTATGCGCATGACTATTGTTATGTTCTTGTGCATCAGAGTGCGCATGCTTGTCTGAATGTGCGTGCCCGTGAGCGTGATCATGGGCATGTGATTTAGGCTTAAGTAGCATTAATCGACTCAAGAACTTACGTGGCCCAAGGCGAAGCAAACTGGTTGCAAACAAGATAGCCACTATGATTAAGCAGATATTGTTTAGCGTGGCAGGCAGATGAACCAGGGCTTGCCATTTAGGGTGTAATAACTCAATTGCACCTAGCAAGGTGATCAGTAGCGCAAATAAGCTGGCCTTTTGCGTCCAATTCATCAATTTTAGCTGAGCTAAATTAAATATTGGCGCGGCGATTAATGGCAGCATAACCGCTGTGGTCGTCCAGCCACTGTAGGCTAACGATAAAGATAATACCGCAGCACCTAAATTACAGAAGCGCATAGGTAAAAATACCAATAACAGCACAATAACCTGTACTAGCGGGCTCGATAATGGCACTGCAGGGTGACCAATTAGATTGGCTAACACTAGGCTCAATAGGATCCATGGCGCACTGCGGTCAACTAAGTGTGCGAAGCCAAAGCGCCACGCTGAAGCGGGAAGGTGGTCATGGGGATCCGTCGGCTCAACATTGCAGCGTGTCAATTGCCAGCCAATAATCAGTACCGAGATTGCTTGTAATAACGCAAATGTTGGTCCTAAAAGTAAGCCGGTAATGATAATGGCTTCAGGGCCAAGTAATCGTTGTAACCAGAGACGGCTTAACTGCTGATCATGAGGCGTGAGTCCATAATGAAAGCGCAGACTCGCCACCGCGTAAGCCAGTAATAACACTGGGGCTATCGTCAGCATCCAGTCGAGCAGGTGTTCTGTTGTATGACTATGGTGATGATGCTCGTGACCGCCTGAATCTACCATTAGCAGTAGTACCAGTAAAACGATACCCAACAAGCTGCCGATACCAGCCTGATATTCGTATTTGCCTTGCTTGTCAGTGTCGGGTGAGCCGTGAGGCTGATGCAGCACCACATGCAAGATTGAGCCTGTTACAAAGGCTTGTAAGTAAACTGTATTTTCTAGGCTTAACTGCGACAGTAGTTGTTCACCAGCAAAATAGCCTACACAGGTAAGTAGCATCATGGCAGCTAATACCACCATTGCCCAGCGACTGCCGACTTGTGGTTTGAGTAACCACCAGATCGCAACGCCTACAGGTAATCTATGTAGAATAATGCCGAGTGCTAGCAAGATGGAGTTGCCCTCTTGCTGGGCTAAGATCATCGCGCCACCATCTGTGATGGTATGCAGCAATAGGCCGCCAATACCTAGAATTAAGGTGAGATTGTGGGTCACTTCTGAATAGCGGTGGAACAGACGCTCGCTGAGAGTGGGCCCCCACATGCCGATAACGACAAATACAATGGCCAGAAATCCGCCATGTTCTAATAGCTCAGGAAGAATATGGATCAGCACTAAGCCGCCCAGAGACACGAATATAAATCCGTCTAGGCCTTTTTGTAATCCATTGCCTGCCGAAAAGAATCGATAAAACAGCGGACCTAATAATAGTGCGATACAGCTAGCTAAGAGATACAGCATTGAGTTCCAAATTAAACCGGCAGCACGGAAAAAACGCCATAGTATACCAGTGTTGTGGCGAATTAGCAGAGTGCAATGTTGAATTTACATTGATACTCAGTCGCAACTAATTCAAGTTAATTGTGAATTTATGTGGTGTTGTTTGGCTGCTATTTGTTAAGTTGTCGGTTAAACACTATAGAATATTATATTTTACAGCGAATAGAATTATTTACTTATGGATACTTTCTCTGCGGCAGTCATGTTATTTCTTATTATGGACCCTTTAGGTAATTTACCTATTTTTGCGTCGATATTACGTCATATTGAACCTAAAAAGCGCCGTGGCGTGTTGATCCGTGAGTTGCTATTTGCGCTGGTGATCATGATGTTATTTCTGTTCGCCGGGGAAGCTATCCTTAACTTTCTGAATTTACGCACTGAGTCGGTGAGTATTGCAGGCGGTATTATTCTCTTCTTAATCGCGATTCGGATGATTTTCCCTCAACCCGGTGGCGTGGTTGGTCTGGCGGCAGGTGAAGAGCCTTTTATTGTCCCCATGGCTATCCCATTAATGGCTGGCCCTTCTGTGTTAGCCGCATTGATTTTACTGGCGCACACGGACAATGAGCGCATGCTCGATTGGACTATCGCACTGGTATCTGCTTGGGGCGTAAGTGCGGTGATTTTGCTGTTCTATAAAGCGTTCACTAAAGTCTTAGGTGAAAAAGGCCTAACTGCTGTCGAGCGTCTTATGGGGATGGTGCTGGTGATGATCTCGGTGCAGATGTTCCTCGACGGTGTTGCTAATTACATTAGTCACACCGGGCAGTAAGCTGATTGGCAAACGCGCATCTACCACTGGTGGGCAGTCAGTTAAGTCTCGGTATCAATGACTGACAATAATGATTTCAGTTTTTGGATCGTGAACTAAGGTTAAACGGGCTTGCAGAACAAATTTTAGCCTGTAATACTCGGGATATAATATTCAAAAATAACAATAACTCATGCTAAATTGCCTGCTACTGTGTATCGCCAGTCTTTCCTCACTCGATTCTCCCGATTATCAAAACCTGCTGCCGTATCTGGGGACGCCAAGCTCGATGGAGCAGCGCGATAATAAGGGGAATCTGGCCATAGGCTCTGTTTATGCCGACCAGGGTGCCTGGCATGGCTTTCACTTGCCCGACAATGCGGATTACTACGCGAGTTTTACTGGGCCCTTGTTTATCGCGCAAGAGTACAGTTTGCATCTGAGTGATAGTTTGCAGCGCTTGCAGCTTATTAATCTAGATAAAGACGAGTTTATTGCCTTTGAAAGTGCCAATAAGGTTGAGATTTACAGTAAGCCTGATGGTCTAGTGCAGTCTTTTACTTGGTCTGATCTGCAGGTGAATTTAAGCCTGAGTTATAGCGATAATCGCACAGCAGTGATCCATACTGAGTTAATCAACCTGTCTCATCAGCCGCAACACTGGCAGTTGGTGTGGCATGGCGCGCCCTTCACCTCACACCCTTCATTGCCTGATTACAGCTTGATAAAGCAGACGCTAGCCGGGGAAAACCATATTCGATGGCAACTTAATCCGATCATGGAAACTTGGCAAATTCAGTTAGCTGATGCCGAGTATGATCTTTGGTTTGATCGCGATATGAAGATTAATCTTAACGAGAAATCCGGTTATCGCGCCATCGCCAAGCCAATTGCCATAGAGGCGGGCCAGCAGCATACCTTCGTATCGGCGCAGCGTTATTTTCATACTCAAGCCGAGCGCACAGCACATAAGGAACCCGACTGGGCCCTGATTGATACCCAGCTTGCGAGCAATCGCGGTCAGTGGCAATCAAGACTCGATAACGTTATTCAAGGTGGTGATAAAAGTGCTCGCCAACTGGGCGTGAAAAGCATGCTGACCTTGCTGCATAACTGGCGTAGCCCAGCTGGAGCGCTTGCCCATGATGCGATTACCCCATCGATTACTTATAAATGGTTTAACGGTGTATGGGCCTGGGATACCTGGAAGCAGGCGGTTGCCTTAGCCCGATTCGATACTGAGTTGGCGAAATCGAATGTACTCGCCATGTTTGATTATCAATTTACGGCGCAAGATCCGTTAAGACCACAAGATGCAGGCAATCTGCCTGACGCCATTTTTTACAATAAAGATGCTCAGCGTGGTGGTGGTGGAGGCAACTGGAACGAGCGTAATGGTAAGCCGCCATTGGCCGCGTGGGCGGTGTGGCAGATCTACGAGCAAGATAAGGATGTGGGCTTTCTCACGACGATGTATCCCAAATTGGTGGCGTATCATGAATGGTGGTATCGCAACCGTGACAACAACGATAACGGTTTAGCCGAGTACGGCGCTAATCTGCATCCAATGCACCTCAATGAAGATGGCTCTATTAATGCGGAAGCTGTTATTGAAGCGGCTGCGTGGGAGTCGGGAATGGATAACGCGCCACGATTTGATGTGGATGGTGCATTAACTGTGTGGCAAAACCATAGTGCAGGTCAATTAGTAGGTTATTCGGTATCACAGGAGTCGGTTGATCTTAATGCTTATCTGTATGCTGAGAAACGTTTTTTGCAGCAGATGGCTGAGGCATTGGGTAATGGTGATGCCAAGAAGTGGGATGTGGAGGCGGCGAGGTTAGCCAAGCAGATCCAGATGCAGATGTATGATCCTGAATCAGGGTTTTTCTATGATATTCGTTATTTTGCAACAGGCAGCGAATTGATGATAGAGCAAGGTAAGGGCGTTGAAGGCTGGCTTCCCCTTTGGGCTGGGGCTGCAAGTGATGCCCAGGCCAAGATTATTGTTGAACGTCATCTTGGGGCTGCGCAATTTGGCACCTTGATTCCATTTCCAACAGTGAGTGCCGACAGTCCTAGCTTTGCTGCTGCAAAGTATTGGCGCGGACCAGTGTGGTTAGATCAGGCATTATTTGGCTTGCAAGGGATTGAGCGTTACGGTTATCACTCGCAAGCTCAGGCGCTTGCAACACAATTGGTGATGCAGGGAGAGGGGATTTTGGGCCAGAGTCCGATTCGGGAAAATTACAACCCACTCACAGGTGAGGGGTTGCACTGCACTAATTTTAGTTGGTCAGCTTCGGTACTATTGCTTATTTATCAATCATGGTTGACCGATGTGAATAATAATTAATCACAATGTTTTTGCTGCTAACTCAATGAAAATTAGTCGATAATCCTATTTTTAATAAATTGACCACCTAAATATATCAATCTGACTGTTAATGTATTGCTGTTGTTGTTATTGTTTTGTGATTCAGCAGTGTTGGGTGGTCTATGAAAGTCTCTGTTTTTGTCTTTATTTTTCTTAGTGTTGTTTTGGTATCGGCCTGCAATAGTCGCTCTCACGAGATACAACAGCAGTCGATTATTACCGACTCCCATAGCGATGTTCCTCGCAAGCAAGCCTTGTGCAGCTCTATGTCACCCATTCACGATACCAGTAAATTACAGGCTAACCTTAAAGAGCGTGGCTTGATTACTGAGCAGATGACTGAGGCTGAAGCGCAAGAGGCGGTAAACGAATATATCCGCAAGCGTCAAAAGGCATTCAAAGACTGTAAAAAAGGAAGTCAGTAGTATGAATAAATTGCTTAAAACTAAATTGTTCACAGTATTTTTGGGTGCATTCATTTCATTTTCTCCTATCGCTCTGGCAGCTCCGGTGACATCGGGTACGACTGCTGATGCCAACATTATCAATAAAGAGCAGGTGCTATATTGGCTGGTTAAACGCGGAGAGATTTCTGCTGACGCAACTGAAGCTGAAAAACAGCAAGCGATAGAGGCGTTTACTAAACGAGCTGGTGGGGTGAAGAAAATCCCATTGATCCAAGCACAACAGCAATTTAAACGACTTGAGCGGGCTAAACAGCGGGCGAAGTTAGCTAGCAATTCATCACCCTTGGTGAAGAGTTTTAATGATAAAACGGTCAAAGTGCTTACCGTACTTATCGATTTCCCAGATCTTCCCCATAACGACAATGGCTTAACCAGTAGTGATACTCAGATGTTCTATAACGATTATTCGGTCGAACATTATCGCTCATTATTATTTTCTGAAACGGGTTATGACGGTCCTCAAGGGCAAACCTTGATGACAGGGTATCAATACTATCAAGCCGAATCGGGTGGCAGTTTTTTCTTTACCGGTGATGTAAAGGGCTGGTATCGAGCGGATAATAATGCGGCTGTTTATGGCGGTAACGATCCCAATGATAATGATAACGACATCGCGGTGTCTGATTTAGTCAAAGAAGCTGTTACTGCTGCGGTTGCTGGTATGAGTGATGCTGAATTAGCTCGCTATGATATCGAAGATCCTTTTGACTTAAACAATAACGGTGTAACAAATGAAGCCGATGGCATTATCGACCATGTGATGATTTTCCACTCGAGCATTGGTGAAGAAGCGGGTGGAGGGATGTTGGGCGCCGATGCTATCTGGTCCCATCGCTCGTTTGTCGATGGGGGCAGTTATATGCTACCTGGAACAGCCATTAAGCTTTCGGGCTATACCATTCAGCCCATTGATGCGGCACTGGGTGTATGTGTGCATGAATTTGGCCATGACCTAGGCTTGCCTGACGAGTATGACACGACGCAGCTCGGTAAAGGGGCTCCGGTAGGGTTTTGGTCGCTCATGGCGGGAGGGAGTTGGGCCGGTTCGCTTGCTGGCTCAATGCCATCAGGCTTTAGCCCTTATGCGCGTTCTTACCTACAGAGTATCTATGGCGGTAATTGGGTTACTGAGCAAATTGTGCCCCTCGATTCTATTGCCGATACTGGGTTAGATATTAATCTTGTAGAGGCGGTCAACCATGAGCAGGTCAACCAAATCTCAATTCCAATCCCTGCTGTGGATGTTGAGTTTAAACAGCCATATAGCGGCTCGTATCAGTACTATTCAGATCAAGGCGATATGATTAATCATGCCATGTCATTCGATGTTGAATTACCCGCTGCCACGCCACTTGTATTATCGATGCAAGCACATTGGAGCATTGAGCAAGATTATGATTACGCGCAGCTGCTGGTCGATGGTGTACCTATAGCTGGTCAGTACACTAAGGCGAGTAACTCGAAGAATAATGAACGCAATATTATTACCGGTAAATCCAGCGATTTAGCTGGCGCCGAAGGCGCAGATGCTTGGGTTAACCTGCTGTTTGATTTGAGTCCTTATGCTGGCCGAGATGTACGTCTCTCGGTGCGATATGTGACGGATCAGGCCGTGGGTGACTATGGCATAGTGATCGATGATATCGACATCATGCTCGATAACACCGATACGATATTTTTTAATGGTGGTGAGTTAGAGGCTGATATTGCCTATGCAGGGTTTGCCAGAGTAAGTAATAAGCGTCCAGGTAAAGACAGGCGTTACATTGTTCAGCTAAGAAGCCAGCAAGGTATTGATAAAGGTCTTAAATCTAAATCTTATGATCCTGGGGTTGTATTATGGTTTGAAAACCAAGAGTACATTAACAATGAAGTGAGCAACCACCCCGGCTATAGCTTGATTAGTGTGGTCGATGCTGATCAAAACTTAATTGGCAGCAATGATTCGAGTGTTCAAGTCAGAGATGCAGCTTTTAGCTTATTTAACCAGTCGAGCTACCTTAACGATGAACACCTTGGGGCGGCTAAGTTATTCGATGATGCCAATGATTACAGTGCGCCACTGCAAAAGGAGTCTGGCACTGTGTTACCGGAATTGGGCTTAACCATGGAGGTGATGACTCAATCAGGCAATAGCAGTAATGCGATGGTGCAGTTTAGGTATACCAGCCAAACGCCAGCAGACTCACAAGAGCTCAACAGCAGTATTAGTTATAGCTTACAAGGTCGAGAAGCAAGCTTCTCCGCCAATGCGAGTGGTGGTGATGGCAATTATACTTACGCATGGGATTTTGGTACCACTGATGGCACCAGTAGTCAGGCTTCACCCAGCTACACCTACGCAACTGATGGTAATTACCTCATCACGGTAACCGTAACAGATGGTAATGGCATAAGTTTTACCAATAACACCAACCTTGTTGTGGGGTCAGCGATAGAGGTGGGCTTCACTCAAACCACATCTAACTTATTAGTGAGCTTCATCAATCAGTCGACAGGCGGTAATGGTGACTTGAGTTACCTTTGGGACTTTGGCGATGGCAATACCAGCGCTGCTCAATCTCCTAGTTACACTTATGGCGTAGCAGGTAGCTATACCGTTAAGTTAACGGTGACAGACAGTATGGGGCAAACAGCGCAAAAGAGTGAACTCATTACGGTGGCAGCTGCAGTTATTGAGCCTGCGGGCTCTTCTGGAGGTGGAAGTTTAGGTTGGTTGTCGCTGGTAATGCTTGCTCTACTGGGTGTGTATCGTCGCCAATAACAGCATGACTCGCTGGCATAAAACAGATCGTTTTCTATGCCAGCGATAGCGCTAAAGTTTAGCGATGGCTGCTTGAGCGGCGGGTAAGAAAACCTCGCTCACCACCAATTGTTCGGTTTCATGTTGAAAGTAGCGACGGCGCCCCCACAACTCTTCACTGACATCTTGTTGCAGTGATTTTGCCAGTTT
The DNA here is from genome assembly GCF_052977265.1 of Shewanella sp. 0m-8. Taxonomy (NCBI): domain Bacteria; kingdom Pseudomonadati; phylum Pseudomonadota; class Gammaproteobacteria; order Alteromonadales; family Shewanellaceae; genus Shewanella; species Shewanella sp. 0m-8. The sequence goes on from NZ_JBRIMB010000063.1 coordinate 13,583, forward strand.
AGCTATTTTGCTGCAGGCTTCAAAATGCGCCACTTCAATTCTGCCTGGAGTAAACTCATCGGTTGAATAGAGTAATTCGCCCAATGGTCTGCCGCCTAAGCCTAGAAAATCTTGTTGTTTTTTCTCTAGTAATCGCCCAGGGATTAGGGTTCTCGCAAAAATCCACGGGATCCCATCTAAAACGAGTAACACCTCTCTAATCCACATGCTTTCGTTGCCAAAGGCCTCTTCTACAGGGGGAATTAGGGTGTCCTCTCCAAGAACTCGGACTTCAAAGTGAGTGCATTGCTTTTTTAGTTTTTGCGTTAAGCTACAAGTGCTTAATAGCCAGTCCTTAAAAGGTGGCGTAGGTAAATTGGCGATTTGTTCTGGTGAAAACCATTGGATTGATTCACCATAAGGGAAGCTTAGCCTAGTCACAGTCATCAAATTCTCGGTACAATACAGCAAACCGAAGCAGTCTAGCATGCCCATGCCGTTGCAGGTAGAGGTTGTCGACTCAGAGTGATTAGCTCGGCATGTAACAACATGGAATGAGACTCGGTCTCATCGAATATCGACTAGGGAGTAAGTTTGAAGATGAACAAAATAATAGCCGTACTACTCGTGGCGCTCTGCAGCAGCTTTAGTGCTGTGGCAGCCGACAATAAGCCGCTAGAAGAGTACGCTTACTATGGCTTCGAACCTGAGATAGTGACTAACTATATTTCCAATAGAAAGAAGTTGGGCTATGTCAGACTAAGTGTCGAATTAATGGTTAAAAAACCAGAACAACTGGTTAGTTTAGAGAGGCATGATCCTCTGTTAAGAGCTGCGATTGTTGAGATCTTAGGCAACCAGACTGAAGACAAGGTGAAGTCTTTAACGGGTAAGGAAGAGATCCGTCGTCAATGCTACGAGAAAGTGAATCAACTTCTGGAACAAGAAACGGGTAGTCCTCTGGTAGTAAACTTACTGTTTACTAAATACCTTTATGATTAATAAGATTAATTTTCAATGCAAACATTTGTAGTGTTTGCTCTTTTACAGGTGCTGGCGCGTTAAAACATGAGTCATAAAACTAAATCTTCAACTCAAGAGCGCAAGGCGAGTAAGCCTTCAGCACCCAAGCGAAAAGTAGCCTCTACATCGCCACATTCAAAGCCTGCGACTAAGGGGCAGAAAACTGCGATTGTTAAGGGGCAAACGACTAAGTCGCTGCATCCGCGAAACGTGCACAACCAGGGCTATGACTTTCCAGCTTTGATCGCAGCCTTTGCAGCGTTAAAACCGTTTGTTAAGCCTAATCCCTACGGTAATCTATCGATAGACTTTGCCGATCCACAAGCGGTTAAAATGCTCAATTCCGCGCTGTTGAAATTGCATTATGGCGTTGATAACTGGGATATACCAACTGGCTTTTTATGCCCGCCGATCCCTGGTCGTGCCGATTACATTCACTATGTGGCAGATCTACTCGCGGTTAAGAAATCCAGTAAGAAACGAGTACCTAAAGGGCCGAGAGTTAAGGTGTTAGATATCGGTACCGGTGCCAACGTTATCTATCCATTATTGGGGATCCAGTCTTATGGATGGAACTTTGTGGGCAGTGATGTGGATCCGCTTTCGATAACGAATGCACAAACAATATTTGCTCATAATCCAGAGATCAGTGATCACTTTGGTGCACGCCTACAAACAAATCCAAAACAGGTTTTTTGTGGTGTGATCCAAGCCGATGACCGTTTCGATCTGACCTTATGTAACCCACCGTTTCATGCCTCTTTGGCCAAGGCGAATGAAGGTACAGCTCGTAAAATTAAAAACTTAGCGGCAAATAGAGCTAAATCAGTAAAACTTGCTGCGGATAAACCTAAAGCGATCGCGGATAGGTCGAACACAGTACTGAACTTTGGCGGGCAAAAAGCTGAGTTATGGTGTGAGGGCGGTGAGCAGCAGTTTTTACAAGTGATGATTAGCGAGAGTCGAGATTTTGCCAATCAATGCTTATGGTTTACCACCTTGGTGTCTAAAAAAGAAAACTTGAAACCGGCGATGGCCTTACTTGAAAAAGTACAAGCCGATGAGGTGAAAGAGATCGAGATGCATCAGGGAAATAAAATTACTCGAGTGTTAGCTTGGACTTTCCTTAAACCTGAACAAAGAGAGTTGTGGCAACAGTTTCGTGATGCGCAGTAGTAACCTTTCAGAAGGTGGTCAGGTTTAATCGCTAAATAAGCACCTGAGATACTTCAAAAATATCAAAAGCTATCCTAGACTGATAAAGGGATAAATCTACTGGCGCTACGGGATTCTATTGTGAACTTCAAACTGGAAAACCTACTTGTTGAGCTAGAACTCTATCTGCAAAAGCCTGAAGTGAGAGCTTCTCGTGCTGAGCTGGAGCGTTTGCTGAGTGATGATTTTCTAGAGTTTGCAGCCAGCGGCTATAGCTTTGGCAAAGCGGAAGTGCTTGCTAGATTGCCCGATGAACGTATGCCATTGATTGAAACTAGCCAATTTGGAGTGAGAGAGTTGGCGCCTGATGTTTGTCAGGTAACCTATCGAGCTACATTAAAAAAAGCTGATGAGAATGTCATCAGCTTTTCAATTCGCAGTTCTATCTGGCGAAAAAATCGAGATTTATGGCAAATGGTATTTCATCAAGGTACCCAATGTAAGCCGTTCTAGTTTATTACTGGCCATTCCAGAGTAACTTACCGCAATCTGTTAAGTCATATCCCCCAAGCGTAGCTGCGAGTTGTTGGGTTTGTGGCTCAGCTAATAAGTTGAAAAGTCTTTGCAGCTGGCGTCTAAAGTAGATCCCCTGCGGCATGACAAAATCAAAAGACTCTGTGACGAGTGGCACAAAGCTCAAGCCACTTTCAAGTGCCACCGACTGACAGCCAAAACCGATATCGGCATTGTTACGAGCAATATAACCCGCTAACTCTCGTTCACTCTGTGCCACAATACTTGAATTTAGCTCTTCAAATGAAGCACCTTGCTTCATCAGCCACTGTTCAAGGTGTTGTTGACTACCGGCTCCCGCTTGGCGAGCGACCCAACGCCAAGACTGTTGGGACACTTTGTCCAACTCCTGACAGCGGTGATGCATGTCTGGACGCATCATTAAGCCCTGTTTACGGGTATAGCCGTGCACCATGACCCATTGCTGGTGGTTAGCGTAACCCTGTAACAAAGCAGGGTGGCGAACACTACGCTCTTCAACACTGCCCCAGTGCAGAGTACACACATCGGCATAACCTCGTGAAAGCAAGTCTAAACCTAAGCGTGAACCAGTAGAGCTGTAACTGATGAGCTCGGTTTTACCCACCTGTGACATCATTCTAGCGACCAACATTGACAAGAGTGGGTCATCGCTACCTGTGATGTGCATACGATCAGATAGCATGCCGCTGTGGCATGAATCCATCACCCATCTATCGATTAAGATCTTTGGAAATAGCCATTTACCCGTTATTTTAGTCGCGGGAAGAATGCGGTCGTTGGCCATTGAGTAGACTTTCTTCTCATTGAGATCTAGGTACTCAGATACCTGTTTGGCACTCATATAGATCAGGTCAGTCGGCTCGGTCATGATTAATCCTTGTTGCGCATTTAATACTAGTTATTAGGTCTATTCGGTTAGGCAATTGCATCAAATTCAATATTCTCAGCACCGTTATAAATTAAGAAGTGGCGACCTTTAGCGCGAGCAATCATGGTAATTCCAAGCTGTTGTGCGAGTTCTAATCCCATCTGTGTTGCGCCGCTGCGGGATAACACCACTGGGATCCCCATTTTGGCGACTTTAATCACCATCTCAGAGGTTAAACGTCCAGTGGTGTAAAACAGTTTGTTGTTACCCGAATCTTGGTTTAACCACATCTCACCGGCTAAGGTATCAACAGCGTTGTGACGACCGACATCTTCAACAAAGCCAACAATTTGGTCTTCTTGGCATAAGCCACAACCATGCACTGCACCGGCATTTTTGTAGGTTTCATTGTAGGCACTGATATTTTTAAGCAAGCTATAGATCATGCTCTGTTTTAACTGAGGCGTGGGTAACTTAATGTCATCAAGTCCAGTCATAAAGTCGCCGTAAACCGTACCTTGTCCACAGCCTGTTGTGACGGTTTTTTCAGACAGTTTTTCATCTAGATTTTCAATTTTCTCACTGGTAATGATGGCGGCTGAATTCACATCCCAGTCAACGATGACAGATTCTAGCTTATTGATATCTGAGATGAATCCCTGGTTTTTAAGATAGCCTAATGACAATGCTTCAGTTCGGGCGCCAAGTGTCATTAACGTCACAATAGGCTGCCAATTTAGATAAACAGTGAGAGGGCGTTCGCAAGCAATGAACTTATCTACTTTTTCACCATTTTCATTAATGGCGGTTACAGCAATCGTAAGAGGGACTTCAGTATTGGTTTTAATTAACTTTGGATTGCTTTTGTATGCTGTCATGTGACCCATCATCTGTTAAAGGGAATAATTGCGCCTAGTTCTAAGCAATATCTGTACCTAATTTTATAGGGGGGAATAAATTAGCAGTAGATCACAGTTCTAGTGTTAGGGTCGCCCTTTTATGTCCTATCGGTAATTGCTATTTAGACAAAATGTCCTAGTCTTTGCTTGGAATAGTTGATCTAGTTCAAACTATTTAATTGATATCGTATGGCACATATATTGCTTTAGCTTAGGGGAGTATTTATATAGTTGGACTGCTATATCGGCAGCCACCTCAGGCAAGACGGAGACTGAATGCAACATACCGAAAGCCAATGGCCAATGTACGTTTCTCTTAAGAAGACCGAGAAGCAAGTCGGAAGATGGACCTCAGTACAGTGGGAGGTCGATCAGATACTTCCTGCCACCCACGCCGCACCTGAAGGTGCCTACCTAATTCTACTTGAGCTACACAAAGATGAGCGCGGCAGCTACCGTATCAATATCGATATGGATAACGCGATGCTGTATATCGTCTGTGATGAAACGCTCGAAGGTGAGTGGATCCCAGTTGCCTTATCTGCTGACCAAAATGTCGCAGCCGGTTGTTTAGAAGCTGATACCCCAGTATTAAACATCCCTATGCCCAAGGCTATTGCCTGCTGGATTGAAGCGTTCATTACTCGTCATGGTGAAGTCGAAATTAGCGCACATCGCCGTAAACATGTGGATCGCCGTAAGAACCAAGGGCCAAGTACTAACCACATAGCGGACAGAACATGAGTGGATTTTTATCCCGCTGGAATTTACGTAAGCAACAAGTAGAGGCTGAGGGTGAAGCGGAAGTCGCTGCCGCAGAAGCCGCGGCACAGCAACAAGCCGAAGAGCAGGCGCTAGCAGCCCAACAGCAAGCTGAAGCAGAGCAAGTAACAGCATCAGATTCAACCCCAGCCTCTGACGACACACAAGCTGAAGCGCAAGCCGATAAGATTTTGCGTGCAGAGGACTTGCCTGATCCTGAAAAAATTGAAGTCGGTGGTAGTTTTGCCAGCTTTATGGGCGCTAATGTAGACCCGGCTGCAAAAGCTGCAGCACTAAAGGCACTATGGAAGCAGCCACACTACAGCGAAATTGATGGCTTGCTTGAATATGCGCTTGATTACAGTAATCAGCCTAAGCTAACAGCTGATGTCTCTGCTGAGCTATTTAAGAAAGTATTCCGCCATAACTTCAAAGATGAAGATGATGAGAATGGAGCCAAAGACGGCGTTGAGGCAGCATCAGATGAGATGATTGCAGCTGAAAATACCGATCAGAATGAACACCTTAATGATACAAAAGCTGTATCGGACATTTTGGACGACAATAAAGACGACTTGTCCAAAAATGAACCAAAAAGCAGTGATGTTACGACCGATAAAGTTGTTTAACGTCACTATAGAGTGTTTTTATTTCCACAAATTTGGTATGTGAATTGCTGTATTTAGAGAGTAATAAAAGCTGGTGCTAATGAAAAGCGCGATGAGATAACAGCGATACTCATGTACAGAAACAGCCAAAGAACTGTTCAGGAACGCAATGTGAGCAATAGTGAAACACAAGTTGGACTCAAAGAGGTTCGACAAAAGGTCCTTGCTGGGACTCAGATGATTCAAAATCTGATCCCACCGACCATTAGCTACACCACCGAAGGTAATGTTCTTGTTATCGGGCCAGAAGATTTGGCACGTTTAGCTGCGGACAAGTTGTCTAGTATGGGTAAGTGCGCCATTTTGGCGAACGAGCCAATCACTAGCCAGGACGAAGCCCATCTTGAAAAAGTAATGACTGCTGCTGAAGACGTAGAGAGCTATTACAACAAGCTTGTTGAAATTAAAGGTTTCTTAGGTCAGTTTCAAGTCAAGGTTGAACACGAAAACGGTAATGCAGAATTAAGTACTGTCGCCATTCGTAAAGCCCACTTCGACCTTATTCTCGACCTTAGCATGAGCCCTTGCATCAATCTTGAAATGCTGCCACCAGGCTATTTCTATGTGGGTCAAGACCAAGCTAAGCTCGATGAAGCGCTAGAGCAGCTTCCAGAGCTGGTTGGCCAATTCGATAAGCCACGCTACGTTAAAATTAACAGTGATATTTGTGCCCATTACCGTCACGGCAATGAAGGCTGTACTCGTTGTTTGAACTTCTGTCCCGCCGATGCGATTACTAGCGTAGGGAAGATGATCGAAATTGATCCTTACCTTTGTCACGGTGCTGGTAGTTGTACTAATGCTTGCCCAACAGGTGCTATTAGTTATGACTTGCCAACGCCGCAAGCTATGCATACCTACCTGAATAAGCTGGTGACGAACTTCCGCTCCCAAGCACAAATTGCTCCAGTGATCCTATTTCATGATATGGGTAAGGGCGAAGAGGCGATAACTGAAGCCCTCGCGGGTGAAATCATCCCGATTGCAATGGAGGAGATCACCGTTGCGAGCATGGACCATTGGTTGTCAGCATTAGCATGGGGTGCGCGTCAGGTATTAATCCTGCAAACGGATGCGACTGCGCCAACATTAACTCAAATGCTTAATGGTGAATTAGCGCTAGCCAACGACATTCTTGATGAAATGGGGCAACCGCGACGCGTGAGCCTTATCACCGAGGCTCATCTTAACGAAGCCGGTGCTAAAGAGCTTTCAGAGTTGCTTATTACCAGTGCAAGCTGGCCAGTGATAGTGCCTGCTGAGTTTGTGGCAACCACTAAGCGTGAAACCATTTACAACGCAATCGATCATCTAAATGAACAGGCTGCATCTGTCGATACGTGTTTGTCACAGAGCAACCTGCCATACGGTCAAGTCAGTGTTAACACTGAAAACTGTACCTTGTGTATGTCTTGTGTGGCGACCTGTCCAACGATGGCATTGACCGATGGCGGTGATCGACCAGCGCTTTATTTTGTTGAGCAAGATTGTGTGCAGTGTGGTTTGTGTGAAACAGCATGCCCTGAGAAAGTTATCAGCTTAACGTCTCAGGTTAATTTTGATAAAGCTGCGCGTCAGGAGCGTAAAACCCTGCATGAGGAAGCTCCCTTCGAATGTATTACTTGCGGCGAACCGTTCGCAACACAATCCATGGTGAAGCGGATGTTAGAAGTGGTAGGAACCCACAGTGCCTTCAGTGCCAACACAGAGCGTTTAAAAATGTGTGGTGACTGTCGAGTAAAAGACATGTTTGAAGACATTCTTCAAGATCCTGAAAAGCAACTGCGATAAGAGTTTAGCCATGACCGAATTAGTAAGAGAAGTTTCAGAAAACGATCAGTTAAGAGCCGATATTTATCAGTTGTTTGCTGCGCTATTACGTCGTCAACCTAGCCCTGAACTCCTTGAGTTCTTAGCGGGTTTAGAAATTGATGCTGATGACGATAGCGACATGACTAAGGCTTGGGTTGGACTTAAATTGGCTGCTCAGCAGTTTAGTTCAGAACAGCTTGAAGATGAGTATTTCAGCGTATTCCTCGGTGTGGGCTGTGGTGAGATCCTACCTTATGGTAGCTGGTTCATGACTGGTTCACTAATGGACAAGCCATTAGCGCTGCTACGTAATGACCTGATGCAGCTTGGTTTTGAGCGTGAAGAAGACGTTAAAGAGCCTGAAGATCATGTGGCAGCACTTTGCGAAGTGATGGGCACCTTGATCTTAGAAGCGCCAGGTTACCGTCAGCTAGCTTTCTACCAACGCCATATGGGCAGCTGGATTGAGCGTTTTTGCGATAACTTAGCTAAAGCGCCAAGTGCGGCTTTTTATGCAACCGTTGCTCAGCTTGCTAAAGCATTTTTCGTTCTCGAAGCGAAAGAGTTTGAACAGTTAAGTTTGAATATTCCGGTTAACTGCCCAGGCAGTGAAGCAGAATCTTCTGAAAAGATTGAGCCTTCTACCAATGAGCTAGCGTCTTAATCGCTATCGGTAGAGGTTTGGATTTATGTCAGTTCAGTGCTTGGGCTCAATTTTGACTCAGCCTGAGCTGACATAGACAAAAACAGGGATTCTTCTCAGCAAGAAGCCCACAAGAACTGGATAGAGCGTTTAAACATAAGCAATTTATCTTAATTTTAGTAAATCTAAGGAGACACTATGAAGAAGCAAGCTTCCGACATGGGCCGTCGTCAACTGCTAAAGGCATTGGCTATCGGCGGTGCGGCTGGCGCAGTTGCAACTGCAAGTGGACAAGCTCTTGCCGCAGAACCTGAAATCGCACCTATTGCGGAAAAAGGTATTGGTTATCAAGAGTCTGACCATGTTCGTAGTTATTACGACACATTGCGCAGTAACTAATTAAAGGAGAGTGTGATGCGATTAACCCGCAAAGCAGACCAAGCTGTCAAAAGCAATAAGCCAGTCTTAGGTCTAAACCGTCGCCAATTCCTCAAGTCCGCAAGCCTCGCGACAGGCGGTATTGCAGCGGCATCTATGCTTGGCGCAGGAATGATGCGTAAAGCAGAAGCTAAATTTATCCCCCACGATGTTCCCACCGAAACTAAACGTACTATCTGTTCTCACTGCTCTGTAGGCTGTGGCGTTTATGCCGGCGTTCAAAACGGTGTATGGACAACTCAGGAGCCAGCATTTGATCACCCATTTAATGCGGGTGGACACTGTGCAAAAGGTGCCGCGCTTCGTGAGCATGGCCATGGTGAAAAGCGTCTGAAATACCCTATGAAGCTAGAAGGCGGTAAGTGGAAGCGTCTTTCATGGGATCAAGCGATTGAAGAAGTGGGCCAACACGCACTAGATATTCGTAAAGAATCGGGTGCAGACTCTGTATTCTTCATGGGTAGTGCAAAGTTCTCTAACGAACAAGCTTATATGTACCGCAAATTTGCGGCAATGTGGGGCACCAACAATGTCGACCACTCTGCACGTATTTGTCACTCTACCACTGTAGCCGGTGTTGCAAACACTTGGGGCTATGGTGCGCAAACTAACTCTTTTAACGATATTCGCAATGCGAAGGCGATGATGTTCATCGGCTCAAACCCTTGTGAAGCTCACCCCGTTGCTATGCAACATATTTTGATTGGTAAAGAGCGCGGCGCAAAAATTATTGTTGTCGACCCTCGTTTCACCCGAACTGCAGCTAAGTCTGATGAGTTCGTGCATATTCGTCCTGGTACGGATATTCCTTTCATTTATGGTTTGTTATGGCACATCTTCGAAAACGGTTGGGAAGATCATACCTTTATCGACCAACGTGTTTACGGCATGGAACGTATTCGCGAAGAAGTGAAGAAGTATCATCCTGCTGAAGTGGCAAATATTGTTGGCGCAACCGAAGAACAGATGCGTCGCGTCGCTAAGTTACTTGCTGAAACTAAGCCGGGTACTATCGTTTGGTGTATGGGTGGTACTCAGCACCACGTCGGTAATGCCAACACACGTGTATACTGTATCCTGCAGCTAGCCCTAGGTAATATGGGTGTGTCGGGCGGTGGTACTAACATCTTCCGTGGCCATGATAACGTGCAGGGTGCAACCGATATGGGGTTGTTGTTTGATACGCTACCAGGTTATTACGGCTTGAAAACCGGCTCTTGGAAGCACTGGTGTAACGTTTGGGACTTAGATTATGAGTGGGTTAAAGGCCGCTTCGATCAAGAGCCACGCTTAGGTCAAGATCCAATGACCTCTACAGGTATTCCATGTTCACGTTGGCATGATGGTGTACTTGAAGATAAGTCTAAGATTGCGCAGAAAGATAACATCCATATGGCATTCTTCTGGGGGCAGTCAGTTAACACTGAAACCCGTGGTCGTGAAGTGCGTGAAGCATTGAACAAGATGAAAACAGTTGTTGTTGTGGATCCATTCCCAACGATGGCGGGTGTTATGCATGAACGTACCGATGGTGTTTATCTGCTACCAGCATGTACTCAGTTTGAAACCTACGGTTCTGTATCTGCGTCTAACCGTTCTCTACAATGGCGTACCAAAGTCATTGAGCCATTATTTGAGTCTAAGCCTGACCATGTAATCATGTACAAGCTAGCCAAGAAATGGGGTATCGAGAAAGAGTTCTGCAAACATATCAAGGTCAACGGTGACGAGCCGTTGATTGAAGATATGACACGCGAATTCAACAAGGGTATGTGGACTATTGGTTACACAGGTCAAAGCCCTGAACGTTTGAAGATGCACCAAGAAAACTGGGGCACCTTCGATATTAAATCGCTTGAAGCACCAGGTGGTCCAGCTAAAGGTGAGACTTATGGTCTACCTTGGCCATGTTGGGGCACGCCTGAGTTTAAGCACCCAGGTACCCAGATCCTGTATCGCACTGGCCGCGAAGTGATGAATGGTGGTGGTAATTTCCGTGCCCGTTATGGTGTTGAACATGACGGCGTGAACATCTTGGCTGAAGGCTCTTACTCTAAGGGCAGTGAAATCAAAGATGGTTACCCTGAGTTTACCGACAAGATGCTCAAGCAGCTTGGCTGGTGGGATGACCTGACAGCTGAAGAGAAAGTTGCGGCGGAAGGTAAGAACTGGAAGACAGATATTTCTGGTGGTATTCAGCGAGTCGCGATTAAGCATGGCTGTATTCCTTACGGTAATGCGAAAGCGCGTTGTGTCGTGTGGAACTTCCCTGATGACATTCCATTACACCGTGAGCCGTTATATACGCCTCGTCGTGATTTGGTTGCTAAGTACCCAACCTACGAAGATCGTATGGTTGCACGTCTTCCTACCCTGTATAAAACTATTCAGGAGAAGGACTTCGCTAAAGATTTCCCACTTGTTATTACGACAGGCCGTTTGGTCGAGTACGAAGGTGGTGGTGAAGAAACGCGTTCAAACCCATGGCTTGCTGAACTTCAGCAAGAGATGTATATCGAGATCAACCCTGCTGATGCTGCCGATCGCGGTATTCGTGATGGTGATAACGTGTTCGTTCATAGTCCTGAAGGTGCAAAAATCACCGTTAAGGCCATGGTCATTCCACGAGTTGTACCGGGTGAATGTTTCATGCCATATCACTTCGCTGGTGTATTTGAAGGTGTCAGCCTAGCAAAGAACTACCCCGAAGGAACGGTTCCTTATGTTATTGGCGAAGCTGCTAATACCGTAATGACCTATGGTTATGATGTTGTGACACAGATGCAAGAGACGAAAGCGAGCTTGTGTCAGGTAAGCAAAGCCTAATTAACTTGATGAGGAGATAAGCCATTATGGCAAACATGAAATTTTTATGTGATACCAAACGCTGCATCGAGTGTAACGGTTGCGTCACAGCATGTAAAAACGCCAATTCTTCAGCTATTGGCTGGGGAATTCAACGTCGTCGCGTGGTTACGCTAAATGATGGTGAGCCAGGTGAAGCATCCATTTCAGTGGCGTGTATGCACTGTACCGATGCACCTTGTATGGCAGTTTGTCCTGCAGATTGCTTTTATCGTACTGATGAAGGCATCGTATTGCATAACAAAGAAACCTGTATTGGTTGTGGTTACTGCCTCTATGCATGTCCTTTTGGAGCACCTCAGTTCCCTCAGAAAAATGCATTTGGTAGTCGCGGTAAGATGGACAAATGTACTTTCTGTGCTGGCGGTCCAGCGCCTGATTTCTCGGAAGAGGAACGTAAGTTATACGGTGCAAACCGTATTGCTGAAGGCAAGCTGCCTTTGTGTGCAGAGTTTTGTTCGACCAAGTCACTACTTGCTGGAGATGCATTAGTCATTTCTAACATATTCCGTGAACGTTCTGCCGCACGCGGCGCACCAGAAGCGCTTTGGGGTTATAAACCAACAACTGGCTAGTCTGGCTGAATAGGACCACAAGTCTTGGCTTGCGGTCCAATAAAGGAGTGAATATGTTTATGAAATCACTGCGCAGCCTATTTGCACTGCTAGTAATTCCATTGGTGCTTTCAATGGGATTGGGGCTTAGCGCTTCAGTAATGGCTGCGGATGGTCAAACGAATCAGCAGCAAGTTGCTACCAATGACGTGGATCTTTGGCGTGCTGTTAAGTCGGGCGAGTCGGGTTATACCACTGCAAACAATGTTGAGGCTGGTGTTTTAATTAACGTTGTCGGTAATGAAGGCGAAATCGTTCGTAATAAGTACTTAACCCCAATAATGGGGATTACAGTTGTTGGCGTTTTTGCTGCATTTCTATTTTTCTACCTAGTGAATGGCCCCTCTAAATTGAGCAAAGGCTTTTCAGGAAAAATGGTGCTACGTTGGTCTAAAGCAGATCTGTGGATCCACTGGGTATTAGCGACCTCTTGTTTGGCGCTAATTTTCACGGGTCTAAATATCATGCTGGGCAAACACGTATTACAACCTTATATCGGTGAAGGCCTGTGGGCTGGACTGATCTACGGTAGTAAGACAATACATGATTGGGTTGGACCGATATTTATCGTGTCTTGGATCCTGTGTGTTGTTAAGTGGATGCCGATGCAAACTTTCAAGATGTATGACTTAAAATGGTTCTTAGTCGTTGGTGGTTACATCAACTTTGGCCCATTAAAAGGTAAGCATCCTGACAGTGGATTTGCTAACGCCGGTGAGAAAATGTGGTTCTGGAGCTTAACGATATTCGGTTTATTTATTGCCGCATCTGGTTTAATGCTTGTATTACCGGGTTTAGATCTGCCACGTGAAGCCTCGATGGCTGCATTGCTAATCCATTCCATAAGCGCGATTATCATTATCGCATTTACTATCGTACATATTTGGATGGCGACGGTATTAAGTGAAGGCGGTATGGAGTGTATGGTATCGGGTTATTGCGATGAAAACTGGGCAATCCAACATCACAATGTATGGCACGATGAAATGAAAGATAGCAATAGTATCGTTTATAGAGACTAACGCTTGTTTCATTATCATATGAAAAATGCCTCGACCTAGTCGGGGTATTTTTTTGGCTAAAACGCGTCTGTAATGAGGATTTTTTGCGTGCCACTTCTGCGTTGAATAGACTCATAAGAGGCCAATCCTAATGTCATCTATTCGCCTTGAATTAGTGTGCCAAAAACATTTTGAGTCGATCAACTTCTTTTACTGATTAGTATTGTTCACCCGCCTTAAATTAGTTCGCCTAAAAGCACTCTAAGTCTGACGAATCCCCACAAAAAGATAAACAGAAATAATGAGATAGGCAAAATAATAAGGAACATTCATGGCATTCG
>NZ_JBRIMB010000064.1:0-24909 GCF_052977265.1 Shewanella sp. 0m-8
TTAACAACCATCATTCGAAGCTCTTAAAGCGTTTGTCACCTGAATCAAATCTCCTAGGAGTTTTAACTCTCTAACACCGCTGCAAGTCCCGTTCTATCTAGCTTTTGCTAAGAGCGAATGGCCTGCTGTGCCGTGTCAGTGGATGCGCATTATAGGGATATCTCAGAGCAGCGCAAGGGCAATAATGAATAAAATCGAACTTTTATAATCGTTTGCTCATAAAACCCACTGACTAGCCACTTTTTAGGCTTTATAATGCTAAAAACACCATAATTAGGACTTTTAGATGCCAAACTCTAGAAACAATAACCCACTACGCTCCTATAAAGGTGTCGTACCTACACTTAAACAGGGTGTTTATATCGATGAGGCTGCTGTATTAGTCGGTGATATTACCCTTGATGAGGATGCCAGTGTTTGGCCTTTAGTTGCCGCACGTGGAGATGTAAACCATATCTATATAGGTAAACGTTCCAATATCCAAGATGGTACGGTTTTACACGTAACCCGAAAATCCCCCTCTTTACCTGCTGGCCACCCTCTGATCATTGGTGATGACGTCACTATTGGTCACAAGGCTATGTTACATGGTTGCCAAGTGGGTAATCGTATTTTGGTCGGTATGGGCGCAATCATTCTAGATGGTGCAATATTAGAAGATGATGTCATCCTAGGTGCGGGTTCTCTGGTACCGCCAGGTAAAGTATTGAAGAGTGGTTTTCTATATGTAGGCAGCCCAGCTAAACAGGCTCGTCCACTTACCGATGCTGAACTTGCCTTCCTGCCGCAATCTGCCGACAATTATGTCAGACTGAAGAATGAGTACTTGCAAGAAGGCGAGTAAGCAAAAAGTTCGCTTTCTATAGATAGCACTATAAAAGAACGGTTCTACCTTGCTCATCGAATGCTTCCTGCTCGATGAGCGTTTCAACCTCTTCCTCTATATCAAATCGATACTGTTCAAATAGGGCTAGGGCCTTACTCTCGATATCTAATTCTTCGGCCAATATTTTTGTTGATGATAACGAAGCCAGTTTTGCTAAGCTTATCCGACACTCAATATTTACCCCTTGTACTTGAACTGGGAAAATAACGGTTTGGCTTAGTTGATCCCAATCTTGTAGATCTGGAAATAGAATACTTTGGTTCATCTTTATCTCGATTAATGCTCAGAAGTTTTTAGCCTATGAGTTCAGATCTAAGCTGAGTCAGAACAGGCTCGACACTTGGTGTTACGCTGCGCCAAATAGAAAAGCTTTCTGCCGCTTGTCCCACCAGCATACCTAAGCCATCGATTGTTTGACTTGCCCCCTGCGCTGTCGCCCACAGGTTAAAACTTGTTGGCTCTTTGCCATACATCATATCGTAGCAAACTGTGTGCGATACAATAGTATCAGGGCTAATAGCCGGTACTTCACCTGATAAGCTGGAAGAAGTGGAGTTAATAATAAGGTCATAGCTCTGCCCTGTATGGGATATAGGTAAAGCAGTCACATCACCATAGCGCGCAAAGATCTCCACTAACGCCTCAGCCTTTACTTGAGTGCGATTTACAATCGTTAACTTAGCAATGCCTGATTGCAGTAATGGCAATACACTGCCTCGCGCAGCACCACCAGCACCAATTAACAGGACATGCAATCCACACAAGTCTCCTAAGTTTCTCTTTAGGTCGGCGACTAAACCAAGACCATCGGTATTATCGCCGCGAATTTTACCATCGGCCAATACCGTTAAGGTATTCACTGCTCCAGCTAATTGGGCTTGTTCGCTAAGTTCATCACAAAGGGCAAATGCTTGCTCTTTAAAGGGCACGGTAACGTTTGCACCGTAACCATGATTAGCAGCAAACTCTTTGAAACTTGCTTCAAAAGCGTCGACGGGCGCTAAGATTGTCTCATAACTTAACGACTGAGCAGTCTCGGTGGCGAACATTGTATGAATTTGGGGCGACTTACTGTGCCCTATTGGGTTACCAAATACTGCATATCGTTCAGTCATGTTTTCTACTCTAGCCACGGAAAATAATAGTGTAACGCGGATCTTTGCTTAGGCAATCGATTCTATCCGAGTTATTTTCAGCTGAACTTTCAACGGTGATGCTATTAAATAGCTAGATAATTTTACTCATCGACTTGCTACACTGTCGCGCAAACGTATAAGAGCCTGGTACAAGAAATAGATGAACTGGTTAAAGAAACTTGTTGGTAAAAACCAAGCGAGTCAGGATAGAGATCCAAATCAATCTAATGCTTATGATCGTATAGGTGGAGAAAAAGTGATTCGTGCTATTGCCCATCAGTTCTATTTACAGATGCAACACAATCAAGCGACTCAAGATCTATTGTCAATCCATAGAGCCCCTATCGCAGAATCTGAACAGAAGTTATTTGAATTTCTAAGCGGTTGGCTTGGTGGGCCTCAGCTATATCAACAGAAGCATGGGCACCCTGCGTTGCGTGCCAGGCATATGCCGTTTAAAGTCGATGAAGCTATGCGAGATCAGTGGCTCGTCTGTATGAAGGCAGCGATAGAGAAAGAAGTGAAAGATCCGCAGCATCAACAAGCTATATATAGCGCTATTTCGACACTCGCGGACCATATGCGAAACCAATAAAACAACATTTATTGGTTTCACTTTACTCACTATAGGCTTAACCAATCTCTTGGTTTGAGGTAATCACTGTATAGTTGCGCCTCCGGGCTACCCATTTCCGGCGTGTAAGCATACTCCCAACGCACTAATGGCGGCATAGACATCAAAATTGATTCTGTGCGGCCGCCTGTCTGTAAGCCAAATAATGTGCCTCGATCATAAACCAAGTTAAATTCAACATAACGACCACGACGATAGAGCTGGAACTGACGCTCATGTTCACCAAATTCGGTATCTTTTCGGCGCTCAACAATGGGGGCATAAGCAGTTAAGAAGCCGTTACCGACAGCCTGCATAAAGGCAAAGCTGCTCTCAAAACCTTGCTTGTTGAGGTCATCAAAGAACAAACCACCAACACCACGGGTTTCATTACGATGCGGTAACCAAAAGTATTCGTCACACCATTTTTTATACTTAGGGTAAATATCTTCACCAAAAGGCTCGCACAATGACTTTGCACTGTGGTGCCACGCAACAACATCTTCTAAATACGGATAATAAGGTGTTAAGTCGAAACCACCACCGAACCACCAAACTGGATCCGCCCCCTCTTTATGGGCAATAAAAAAGCGTACATTGGCATGTGTCGTCGGAATATGCGGGTTGTTTGGGTGGATAACTAAAGAAACGCCCATCGCCTCAAAACTTCGACCAGCAAGCTCAGGGCGGTGCGCCGTTGCAGAAGCAGGCATAGAGGCGCCCATAACATGGGAGAAGTTAACGCCAGCTTGTTCAAATACCGCACCACCAGTCAACACTCGACTTTGGCCACCGCCACCCTCTTCACGCTGCCACGAGTCCTCGATAAATGTTGCCTCATCATCTAAGGCTTCAAGTCCATTACAAATTCGATTTTGAAGATCGAGTAAGAAAGCTTTTACTACTGTTGGATCTGGTGCGCTCATATCATTCCTTTTTAAAAGCTGATTAGCCTTTTCTTATAATTTTTCCACTCTTAGCATCGATAATCGTAGACGGTGATGCCTGGCTCCCTAAGTCACCAATCACTAAGCCTGCAATCATTCCCTCAAACTGCAGCTTTACACTCGATGCAGACAATGCAGGCTCTTGCCCTGTCAGATTTGCACTCGTTGATACTATTGGCTTATTAATCGCCGCACACAAAGCTTTGACATCTTCATGAGCGGTAACCCGTACGGCAATCGAATCAAAGCTACCACTTAGCAATTTAGACAGACCGGCCTTAATTGGCATAATAAAAGTAAATGGCCCGGGCCACTTACTGTGTACAAATGCTAATTGCTCTACCGAGAGTTGCGACTCATCAATATAAGGGAGTAGTTGCTGATATTCGCCTGCGACTAGAATTAACCCTTTTTGCCATGGCCGCTGCTTTATTTCTAATAAGCGTTCAATTGCGTCGTTATTATCTGGATCACAGCCTAGGCCATAGACAGCTTCTGTTGGGTAAGCAATCACGCCGCCTTGCTCAACAAGCTCTGCCGCGCCAGCAGGTAATACTTCTAACATTTGTTTCGATTCACCTTACATAAGAGCGATTTTAAGCCGCTATGATTACTTAAATGCGACATTAGTTAAAGTTAATATGATTATTTAAACAGGACGCTTATATTTACAGGCTTTTTCAGGACACTCTAGGCGCATACCTGCAGCCCCTTTGCGTTCAACCAAAATACCACAACCACAGTCTGGGCACGTTTCAGCAACTGGAGGATAATTGACTAAAAACTTGCATTTTGGATAAGCACTACAAGCATAAAATGATTTACCAAAGCGACTAGTTCGGTGTTCGACATGCCCGATCTTACACTTGGGACAGGCGATCTCATCCGCAGCATCCGCCTTATCATGTTTTTCGATATGACTGCAGGCTGGATAGTTAGTACAACCGATAAAAATACCAAAACGGCCTGACTTCACCGCCAGTTCACTGCCGCAGTCAGGACAAACCGATCCTTGGATCACTTGTGTTTCAATTGATTCATGCTGTACCAAAGGCCGGGTGTAGTCGCAGCTTGGGTAGTTATTACAGCCAATAAAACCACCGTGCTTACTGTGCTTTACCGACAACTCACAGCCACACTTAGGGCACAGCTCATACTCTTTCTCAAGGGCATGCTCGTGCGTAGTAAACAGTTGCAGATCGATTTTAGCCATGGTTATCTCAATTCATCTATATGCCGCTATTCTACCAAGGAATCGATTAAGTTTTATATTCCAGTGTTAGAATTTCGTAAAAAGCAATGATATATTGTATTCAATAAAACAAAGGGATAAATTTAAAGGGAAAAAAATGAATACACCCTCAAAGTTCACTACGACTATTATAGCAAGCCTGCTCGCATCGCTCTCAGGCTGCGCGAGTGTTGAACAGCCAAACATTAATCCACAAATAATCAGCCAGATAAACACCACATCTGAAGCAGATTTGTTTGATGCTCAAAGCCCACTATTAACAACCGACGCTTTTACTCAAACCAGCCTTGCGCTCGCTAGCAACCAAGACATAGAGGCCATAGATAAGCTGCTTTACTACTTTCGCGCCTTTAGTTACTACGGGCCAGTTGATGACTTAAGTGATGCAGATATTTCTGCTTTAGCTGAAGCACTAGAAGAGTTAGCTGATTCAGGCCTTCTCAACAATCAAGCGCGCTTACAAGAGCAATATGCCGTTACCCTCTACCGCTATTTTGCCAACAACGATGCAGCTCAAGCCTTAGTTCCGTTACTGCCTCAGCTAGAAACCCAGCTACAGCAATTGGCGAGTACAACGCCCAACAGCGCTAATGACTATGCATTACTAGAAACCTTAAAAGCTTATGGCTTCTTACTGAATCAAGGCCGTAAAGAGGTCGACGGTGAGCTAAACAAAGTATTGTTAGCGGCTGACTTAAATACAGCCCTTATTGATTTTGCAGCAAGCGCAGAAAGCATTCGCGCCAACAACGACTGGCCACGTACAAATGCCTACTGGGCACTCGCCCTATATCGTTTAGCGCTGCCATCATCAGAAGATGGTGAACAAACACAACAAGAGTTGGCCCTCGATGCTGCCGTCGCTGCTATTGCTAAAGCCGATGTTGCACTTCGTGGTGATGCTGCTAAAGATGCATACACCGCAGGCTTTCATGTAAATGTGTTTGGTGGCCAAGAGCTATGCAAGGAAAACAGCGATATATGTCGTATTCCAGAGCTTAAGGCGGCGCTGCCGATTGAACACCACTGTTCTGATAGCCTGTTTATATTGACCCAAGATTTAAACGAGCAAGAGCTTGCTGAAAGCTGTAATAAGTTAACCTCACAAGAGTCTAACTTTCATGGTTTACTAAGCACAGAGTTAAAGCCAACCCCCAATGACTTTAACAGTGCGCTGAGGGTTGTTGCATTTAAAAACTGGAGCCAATACCACTTATATGGCCAGCTGATCTTTGATATCCAAACCGATAACGGCGGTATGTATATAGAAGGCACCCCTTCAAAGCCTGGCAACCAAGCAACCTTCTTTGCGTTTCGCCAGTGGTGGATTGAACCCGAGTTCAAAGTTTGGAATTTGAATCATGAATATGTGCACTACCTTGATGGCCACTTTGTGAAATATGCAGGCTTTGGGCACTTCCCAGAGAAAATGGTCTGGTGGTCAGAAGGTTTAGCTGAATACATCTCTAAGGGCGATACCAACCCTTCTGCTCTGCGTGTGATTAAGCGAGATCGAGATGAAGCACCAACATTAGAGGAGATTTTTGCTACCGAATATAAGGACGGTCAGGACAGAACTTACAAATGGAGTTACATGGCTATTCGCTTCCTTGCAGAGCACCACCATGCTGACTTTGTACAACTTAGCCAGTATTTAAAAACAGATTATTTCGAAGGCTATGAGCAGTTAATGGCCTCTTTGACTCAGCATCAAGATCAGTTTGCAACTTGGTTAGATACTCAGGTTGCTGAATTTGATGATAACGAAGAGAAGAGTAAACCACGCCTGCATAAGCAGTATCGCTACGATTACCGTGACTATTTGCAGCCACAGCACTTAGCCCATGGCGAAAACCACCTGAAGTTCTAGGTTCTAGGTTCTAGGTACAAAGCCAATTTGTATCCATCCAAGGCAAATTGGCATAAGTGTTCTGACCTCTAGGGATAGAGGAAATGCGAATAAATGTATGGAACATTTATCGCCAGACACAAATCCCTTCTTACGCTGTCCTTGCGTTCAGGCTGATGTTAGGTGAAATAGCGCACATCCATGTACAACGCCTATTTGAGCCCATCCATGGCAAATTGGCATAAATGTTCCAGACACAAAAAAGGAGGCTTAGGCCTCCTTTCTTTTAATCGTGTTTAGCTGATTATGAATGTAAACCACCATCAGGCTGCTCAAAGATAAGATCTTCCATCTGCTCATAAGCAGACTCATGACCCGGAGCATTAAATAGCACCATCAAGATAACCCACTTAAGATCATCAAGGTTTAAGGTCGGCTCATCAATTTCCATGACTCGGTCTATCACCATTTCACGTGTCTCAACATTGAGCACTTTAATCTGCTCTAGAAACAGTAAAAAGCCACGACTTTCGACGTCAATTTTTTCCATCTCAGCTTTGGTGTAAATACGGAATGATTGCTGATCATGATTACAAAGGTAAGGCGTACCTGCTTCTTGTATATCAGCTAAACGCTCTAACCAAGAAAGTGCCTTAATGATTTCACTTTGATGAAATCCGGCGCGAGTGAGTTCTTTTGTGAGTTCGTCTTCATCTACTAATAATTCGACTTCACTATGAACATAGTTTTCAAATAAATACATGAGGATATCAAACATGACTAGCTCCTCTTTAGTCTTATGTAACCACCAGGGACTGCAGTAATCCAACCTTGCAGCTCGAGTTCAAGCAATTGCTCCAATACTAGCTCTATGGTTTTTCCACTATGCTCGACCACATCATCTATCGCTGTAGTCTCATAGCCAACACTAGCTAACAGTGAGGAAAATGGCAAATCAGAGGCGCTTTCTCCCCCTATATGGTGGCGCGCCCTTAGTTCTTCAAGGTGAAACTGCGATAAAGCGGTAACTTCTTCTAAAATATCTGCCACAGACTCCACTAACTTAGCACCATCACGCAATAATTGATGGCCCCCTTCACTTTGACCGCTCAGCACACTCCCAGGAACTGCAAACACCTCTCGCCCTTGTTCGTTAGCGAGTCGCGCAGTGATTAATGAGCCACTTTTCAAGCTTGCCTCTATCACTAAGGTTCCTATAGTTAGACCGCTGATAATACGGTTTCGTTTCGGAAAGTTTCCGGAAAATGGCTTAACGTCGGGCCAAAACTCACTCAAAACACAGCCATCATTTTGAATGTCATGATAAATGCCTCTGTGGCGTTTAGGATAAATAACATCCGCCCCCGTCCCCAATACCGCAACACTCGGCTTTCCAATATCAATAGCCGCTTGATGGGCTGCACCGTCAATACCTAAAGCCATTCCACTGGTTATTGCCAGGCTATGTAGGGCCAATTGAGTCGCCAACTCATAAGCCACTTTCTTTCCTCCTAACGTCGCATTTCGACTACCAACAACGGCGATACCAGGAAACAATAAAGTATCAAGGTTACCTTTTAAAAACAGCACAGTTGGAGGATCATTAATTTGTTTCAATAACGGGGGATAGTGAGGGTCATCTAGGCTTACAAGATGATGGTTATTTGCAGCTTGCTGCCAGGCTAACGCCTCATCAACTAACGCATAATTAGGGGATAAATTGGATTGTAGTAACGATTCAGGTAGCGGCAGCGCCTGTGGTTCATGCGCTAACCTTTGCCTTAACTCTGCTACATCCATGTAGTTTATTAATTGTTTAATCCGAGCGGGTCCTAGCCCAGATACAGCTGAAACAACTAGCCAGTCGACCAGTTTATCGTTAATGGTTTATCCTTTAAAAGCCGATGCCATCAATAAGATGGCATCAATACAATGAGTATAACTAACCTTAGCCTATTCGCTACTAATCAGCGAATCAGGAATCGTAAGCTTGTCAGCCACCCGCACAGGACGTTCATTAACTAAAATAATCCCCATACTGGTCTTATCGAAAACTTTAAACACCATCAACTTTCCACGATAAAGATCCGGCATTTTTACTGCATTATCTGACGATATATTCGCAATTATCTTCTCGTAGCGATTACGTTCGTGAGGCTGTACCGGGACGCCATCACCATTGATAACGACGACTGCACCCTCTTTAAAGATAGAAAATACCTGTCCGGTTTCTAGACCGTCAATAGCGCCTTTGTCTAGGTAAACCACATCGAGTTTACCCATTTCACGAATATCTTTACCCGATGCCAATACTGTTGCAGGCTCTTTAATTTCAGCCGCCTTAGGCATGAAATAAGCAGACATCAGCGAGTCATCCTCAATCGGTAGTACGCGATAACCTGCCGCAGTTTCTTGCAAATTACTCAGTAACTCCACCTTAGAGATGGGGCCCGACTCAACCACTCGACCAGAAGCCGATAAAATCACTTCGAGTCCTAGATTTTCGCCGTCACTATTCTTGAGTGTTCGCCCATCAACATAAACGCCAAACTTATCGCCAACGGTTAACTCACCTTGCACATAGATAATGTCTGAAATCACATGAAATTTTGAAGGACTCTCACCGCCCATGACTTTGGGTTGCTGCTCGAACCAATCGGCATCAACCACACGGTTTTGTAATAGATAGGGCTGGATTAGCGAAAGGTCTATCGCTGGAATCGCACTATTTTTAGCTGAAATGCGGCCTTGGGGGCTTTTTCTGATATGAGGCTTAACCACCAAGCGCGGTTCACCATCGATAAACACCAGAGTCAGCTTGTCGCCAGGGTAGATAAGGTGAGGGTTCGCTACCTGAGGGTTTGCCCCCCACAGCTTAGGCCAACGCCAAGGGTCGTTTAGGAAAGATGCTGAAATATCCCAAAGCGTATCGCCTTTTTCAACCACATAAGAATCAGGATGACCCGACTTTAGCGTTAAGGTATCAGCGAAAACTGAAGTGCAACCAACTATAAGTGAAGCAAGTAATATTAACCGTTTCATCAGGGTATCCATGCTATTTGCTCTTTTATTAGAGTATATGTAGAGCTTTTGCTGTTATTGAATGCCGCTAACGACTAAAATTGAGCCATTAGCCAAAGTCAGTATAACTAACTGGCTCAATTTTGACAGACTTGTTAAGAGTTTAGATATGAGTTTATTAAAAGTTTTATGTTTTCCCGATGAAAGATTACGTACAGTAGCAAAGCCAATCACAGAGTTTAACGCTGCCCTTCAAACACAAATCGACGATATGTTCGAAACTATGTATGAAGAGAAGGGAATTGGCCTAGCTGCAACCCAGGTTGATTATCACCATCAACTTATCGTTATGGACCTTCAAGATGATGTTGAACGTCCTAAAGTGTTCATCAATTTAGAGATTACAGCCAAAAGCGGTGATTTCTGCAACGAAGAAGGCTGCTTGTCTGTTCCTGGCGTCTACGCCAAAGTCGATCGCGCAGAATTTGTAACAATCAAAGCCCTAGATCGCGATGGTAAAGAGTTCACGTTAGAAGCGGATGATTTGTTTGCTATCTGCTTACAACATGAATTAGATCATCTATCAGGTAAGCTGTTTGTTGACTACTTATCACCGCTTAAGCGTCAACGCATCAAACAAAAGCTCGAAAAAGCAGCTCGTCTCGAAGCTAAACAAGGATAAATTTTTGAAACCATTAAATGTCATTTTTGCAGGAACGCCAGACTTTGCTGCACGCCATCTTCAAGCGTTAATCGATTCAGAGCATAACGTTATTGCAGTGTACACCCAGCCAGACAGACCTGCTGGCCGCGGTAAAAAGCTTCAAGCAAGCCCAGTCAAAGCATTAGCGCTTGAAAATGACATCGCAGTTTTGCAGCCAAAATCTCTACGTGACGAAGATGCGCAAACAGAGCTTGCCGCCTTGAACGCTGACATTATGGTTGTTGTCGCTTACGGGTTAATTTTACCAAAAGTCGTGCTCGACACCCCTCGCCTTGGCTGCATCAATGTACATGGTTCAATTTTGCCACGCTGGCGTGGTGCTGCACCGATTCAACGAGCACTATGGGCAGGCGACAGTGAAACTGGCGTTACCATTATGCAGATGGATATTGGTTTAGATACCGGCGACATGCTGTTAAAAACTCAGCTGACAATTGAAGACACTGATACTTCTGCAACCCTATATGAAAAGCTAGCCGAACAAGGCCCAAGTGCACTTGTTGACGCATTAGCAGGGATAGCAGCAGGTACTCTGCCTGCTGAAAAGCAAGATGAAAGCTTAGCCAACTATGCTGAAAAGTTATCGAAAGAAGAAGCGCGCTTAGATTGGACTAAATCAGCTAACGCACTATGGCGCGAGATCCGCGCTTTTAATCCTTGGCCTGTTAGCCATTACCAACATGAAGGTAATACTATTAAGGTATGGCAGAGCCATGTGAGCGGTGAGACAAGCTCAAAGCTACCGGGTACGATTTTGTCAGCCGATAAAAATGGCATTAGTATCGCCACAGGTGAAGGTGTATTAACTATCACCCAGATGCAACTTCCAGGTAAAAAGCCATTAAGTGTTGCCGACATCCTAAACTCAAGAGCCGACTGGTTTACCCCAGGAACCGTTCTTACTAGCACCGATAATCAAGAGGCTTAATCGCTAATGAACTTAAGAGCTTTGGCCGCTAAGGTCGTTTTTCAGGTGCTAGAAAAAGGTATCTCACTTTCAGTGGCGCTACCGGATCAGCAAAAACATCTCGATAATGGTAAAGACAAGGCGCTACTCGCCGAGCTTTGCTATGGTGTCATGCGTTTTTTGCCGCAGTTAGACAAACAAGTCAGCGACTGCATGAGCAAACAGATGAAAGGTAAGCAGCGCATAGTGCACCAATTATTACTGGTTGGTTGCTATCAACTATACTTCACGCGCATTCCGAGCCACGCTGCAATATCAGAGACCGCCGAAGCCTGTCGTCAGCTAAAGTTTGAAGGCTTAGTGAAAGTGGTTAATGGTGTATTACGTAATATTCAGCGCCAGGAAAAGCCTTTATCGACTGACAACGACACTCTTACCTATAACACACCAGCCTGGATCATTAAGCGCTTAAAAGACGCTTACCCAGAAAACTGGCAAAACGTGATTGAGCAAAGTCATGAGCGCCCACCTATGTGGCTGCGTAACAATCAGCAATCACAAACCAGAGACACCTATTTACAGGCGCTGGCAGGATTAGAGATTGACGCTCAAGCGGGTAACAGCCCAGATTCAATTTTACTATCTAGCCCACGCGATGTGATGCAGCTACCCGGTTTTGAAACCGGCGCAGCATCAGTGCAAGATGGTGCAGCCCAATGGGCAGCCACCTTATTAGCACCGCAAGGTAATGAACTAGTACTCGATGCCTGTGCCGCTCCTGGCGGTAAAAGCTGTCATTTATTAGAGCTAGCACCTGAAATTAAACTGGTTGCGGTGGATTTTGATGCCAAACGTCTTGAGCGCGTTCAGCAAAACCTCGATAGACTGTCACTCAAAGCTGAGCTGGTACATGGCGATGCCGCCGATATCGACTCATGGTGGCAAGGCGATAAGTTCGACCGCATTTTGCTCGATGCTCCCTGCTCCGCAACCGGTGTTATTCGTCGTCACCCTGATATTAAGTGGCTTAGAAAGAATAACGATATTGAAGAGCTGGCGCAATTACAGTCACAGATTTTCGATCATTGCTGGAAGTGGTTAAAGCCCGGTGGCACACTCTTATATGCAACATGTTCAATTTTGCCACAGGAAAACAAAGATCAAGTCAGCGCCTTCTTAGCCAGAACACCTGATGCGACTTTAGTGCCGATTGCAGAACAAGCCAGTCCAGACGATATTGGTTGGCAGATTGTCCCAGGACAAGACAACATGGATGGCTTTTATTACGCTCGCCTAGTTAAGGATTAGAACGGCAATGAAAATAATCATTTTGGGTGCAGGACAAGTTGGCGGCACACTCGCCGAAAACTTAGTTGGCGAAAACAATGACATCACCATTGTCGATACCGACAAAAATCGCCTACGTAGCTTGCAAGATAAGCACGACCTAAGAGTCATTGTGGGCCACGGTGCTCACCCAAGTGTATTAAAAGAGGCGGGAGCCGAAG
This sequence comes from Shewanella sp. 0m-8, assembly GCF_052977265.1. NCBI lineage: Bacteria > Pseudomonadati > Pseudomonadota > Gammaproteobacteria > Alteromonadales > Shewanellaceae > Shewanella > Shewanella sp. 0m-8. Next base: position 12,844 of record NZ_JBRIMB010000064.1, read on the forward strand.
ACGCGGATATGCTTATCGCGGTAACCAATAGCGACGAATGCAATATGGCAGCTTGCCAAATTGCTTATTCGCTCTATGGTACTCCCACCAAAATTGCCCGAATTCGTTCAGAACAATACCTAGGCCTTCGCGATAAACTGTTTATCGACAGCGAAACCAAGAATGCAGAACATCGCCCTCGGGGCGGTTTTATTATTGATGAGCTGATAGCACCAGAGCAACTGGTGACCGCCTACATTGCTCGCCTTGTTGAATACCCTGGAGCATTACAGGTGCTCGAGTTTGCCGAAGGCCGACTGAGTTTAGTTGCCGTGCGTGCCTACTATGGCGGCCCGTTAGTGGGTAATGCACTCGCAGCACTGCGCGAGCATATGCCAAATATTGATACCCGGGTTGCCGCTATTTTTAGACAGGGTCGTCCAATTATGCCTCGCGGCACCACCATTATCGAAGCTGATGACGAAGTGTTCTTCGTGGCCGACAGCCGCCACGTACGCGCGGTAATGAGTGAGATGCAGAAGCTCGATAATTCTTATCGCAATATTATGATCGCCGGTGGCGGTAATATTGGTTTGGGACTAGCGAAAAAACTACAACGCAACCACTCAGTAAAACTGATTGAGCGTAAGCAAGAGCGTGCTGAAGAGTTATCAGAAAAGCTTGAAAATACAACGGTATTTTGTGGCGACGCCTCAGATCAGGAGCTGTTGCTTGAAGAGCATATCGACCAAACCGATGTGTTTATTGCGGTTACCAACGACGATGAAGCCAATATCATGGCTGCATTACTCGCCAAACGCATGGGCGCTAAAAAAGTCATGGTACTTATTCAGCGCGAAGCCTATGTTGATATTGTGCAAGAAGCGAATATTGATATCGCTATTTCTCCACAACAAGCTACGATTTCGGCATTGCTGACTCATATTCGCCAAGGTGATATTTGTAACGTTTACTCACTACGTCGCGGCGCAGCAGAAGCAATTGAAGCGATTGCTCATGGTGACTCCAATACGTCTAAAGTGGTTGGCAAGCAGATCAGCGAAATTAAATTACCACCTGGGACCACCATTGGCGCTATCGTTCGCGACGAAGAAGTGCTTATGGCACACGACAAAACCGTTATCGAACAAGGCGACCACGTCATTCTATTTTTGGTCAACAAGAAGTTTATTGGCGAAGTTGAAAAGCTCTTCCAACCGAGCGCCTTCTTCTTTTAAAAGCGTCATTTAACAGCGTTCAGGAGTGTAACTCATGCCAGTTAGGTAGACTGCTAACTGGTATAAACATTATGTTGAACTATCGCCCCTTGCTATTTATTTTAGGAATTTTCCTCTCAACGCTCACTGCGTTTATGTTAATTCCCGGCGCCTTTGCCCTCTACTATGGTGAAGAAACTGTTGGTGCCTTCATGATCTCATCTCTGGTTACAGGCTCTGCAGCCAGCTTCTGTATGCACCAAGGTCAAAGCCGAAAACTTCACCTTAATATTCGAGATATGTTCCTGCTCACCAGCCTCACATGGTTTATCGTGAGTCTATTTGCAGCAATGCCCTTCACCTTGTATCACGGCATCAACTATACCGACGCATTCTTCGAAACCATGTCAGGTATTACCACCACGGGCTCGACGGTGTTGTCAGGCCTCGACACCATGGATCACAGCATCCTTATCTGGCGCTCATTGCTACAGTGGTTAGGTGGGATAGGCTTTATTGTAATGGCAGTGGCTGTATTACCTTTCTTAAACGTCGGTGGTATGCGTTTATTTAGAACTGAATCATCCGACTGGAGTGACAAAACAACCCCGCGTACTCAATATATGGCCAAAAGCCTATTTTTTGTTTACATCATACTGACTCTTATATGTTTTGCTGCTTACCACCAAAGCGGTATGACCTGGTTTGAGGCGATTAATCACGCCATGACCACCCTATCTACCGGGGGCTATTCAACCTCAGATCGTTCAATGGCAGCATTTTCAGATGAAGCTCAATGGGTTGGTACCACCTTTATGCTCGCTGGCGGCTTACCCCTGTTGATGTTTGTCTATATGGTGCAGCAACGTTCGCTAAAAGTATGGAATGATGCTCAGGTAAAAGGCTTCTTAAAGTTTGTGGTTTTAATTTCTTGCTCACTGGCATTATGGTTTTGGAGTACCAGAGACATTGCTGCGCTCGATGCCCTTCGTATCGTCAGTTTTAATGTGGTTTCAGTGGTCACCACCACAGGTTATGGTCTCACGGATTACACGGCCTGGGGGGCGCTGGCTAATATCGCCTTTCTATTCTTAATGTTTGTCGGTAGCTGTTCTGGCTCGACCTCCGGCGGCATTAAAATTTTCCGTTTTCAAATTGCTAACGTCATTATGCGCGATCAATTAAAACAACAATTCCACCCTAATGGTGTATTTAAAGAGCGCTATAACAACCACATTATTCGCGGAGATATTGTTCGCTCGCTCGTTACCTTTATTATGTTATTTATGACGGTAATCATCGCCCTGTCGATAATTCTAGTCCTTACAGGGCTAGACCCTATCACTAGCTTTACTGGCGCGATTACCGCGGTAAGTAATGTTGGCCCGGGATTAGGCGATACCATTGGGCCAGCAGGAAACTTCTCCAGCCTACCCGACGTCGCCAAGTGGGCCCTAGCAATAGGCATGCTATTAGGTCGACTCGAGATTTTAACCGTTGCGGTTTTATTCCACCCGCAATTCTGGGAATACTAATCCCCCACAACGGGTATAGAAGTTCGCAATAAAAAAGCCACATTCATTGCGGCTTGTTATTTCTGTTGTCTATTTCGCTAAGCTAATCAGGTGATCGGCATAGACTTTTACGTCTTCCCAATCAGTGTAATCAATAACAGATTTAGGATCGGTTGGGCCATCGGTAATTTTCATGATTAGCTGGATCATCATTCTGTCGTACCAACGCCAAGATGGGTAGTCAACCTTACCTGCAATCACTTTAACATCTGTTGGTTTCCACGCTGACAGCTCTATAAACTTTTGCAGATACTTGTTGTTTTCAGGCACACGCTTCTCTGGATTACGCGCAACGACGTTAACACTGAAAAAGCTTGAGGCTTTTGCATTGAAATCAGCTTGGTGCTCAGCAACAAACTCAAATACCGACTTATGGTAACTGCCATAAAGTACGCAAGCACCTAGTGCGACCACATCATACTTGGCCCAGTCGAGGCCTTCAGCTTTTGCTTCACTAATATGCATCATGTCGCACTTATGCCCTTCACTAATAAGGTGATCGGCCATAGCGCGGCTAATTCTGGCTGTATGCCCGCCACGAGAATAATAAAGTACCAGAACTGATTTCATCTTGATTCCAATTGAAAATTTTCTATTGATGTATTGTTACAGCTAATCATAGATTTTAAAGGAGAATGGATCACAAATTAGGTATAGCTCATATTATCAACATCAAAAATTGAGATAACTGCGTTCCACAAGTATGATCCATAAGTAGATTGTTTTATAAGACCAACTCAATTAGAATAAACTAATTAAAGGCAATGGAGTAAGTAACCGTATGCAAAAAGAAATCGACGCCAGTGCAATGGTCACCAATGCTGAAAGTGCTGCAAAATGGCTTAAGGCTATCGCAAATCCATATCGATTAATGATTTTGTGCCTTTTACTGGATAAAGAGCTCAGCGTAACCGAGTTAAATAAAACCGTGCCGCTGAGCCAGTCTGCACTATCACAGCATTTAGCCGTATTGCGTTCTGAAGATTTAGTCGCGACTCGAAAAAGCTCACAAGTGGTGTACTACACATTGAAAAATGAGCAAGTCACTGAAGTGATCTCCATCTTGCATCGTAAATACTGCGCCTAATCGCTTTATAGTCCCGAATTTAGATGTAAAAAAGCCTGCATACTTGCAGGCTTTTTTGTTCCAAAATCGTGTTTAATCTAGCGCTCAGCAAATGCTTGGGCAAACTCATCCACTTTATTCCAGTCGGTAAATTCAAAGGTACCAGTCGTATCTGTGGGGCCTTTAGTCATCCACATAATAAAGCGGATCATCACCTTGTCGAAAAATCGATACTTAGGGTAGTCAATCTTACCTGCAAATACCCCTAACTGCTGTGGCTGCCAAAGCGATAGAGTGAGGAACTTCTGCATATACGGATTCGTTTCCGGAGTATTTTTTTCTGGCTTTCGAGCAACCACATTCACAGTAAAGAATGCATTTATCTTCGCATCCAGCACCGCATGATGACGATTAATAAACTGATAGAGTTCGGGCCTATGCTTACCATAACGAATGCTGGCAGCAATCAAGATTTTATCAAATTGTGCTAAACCTAAAGACTCTGCTTCATCCATTGAAGCTAAAGTCACCTTGGCATTCTGCGCTTGGTTAACCTTCTTGATCTGCTCACAAATCGCTTTCGTTTGGCCATCAACTGTCGAATAAATAATGAGTGTATTGTTCATTAACTTCCTACTATTTTCCGATTAAAACTCGGTATGACTAGACTAAAACAACGGTCAATGACCCGCTATATTTTGAATATACTACCCAATAGTTAACGCTAGCTTAGGCGAGTAGATTAAGGCAGCATCTTTACACTTTTTTAGTTTTTCCAAAAGGTCGGCGTAAACAAAATCAGCAAGGTGAACACCTCTAAGCGACCAAATAACATGGCAAACAGTAATACCCACTTTTCAGCATCACCAATACTGGCGTAGTTACTTGCCACCTCACCTAAGCCTGGTCCCAAGTTATTCAAACAAGCTGCCGTGGCACTAAAAGCGGTAATCGCATCCATCCCAAATGCCATGAGGATCAGCATGCAAACTACAAACACTAAAGCGTAAGCAGAGAAGAAGCCCCACACAGCATCAATAACTCTATCGGGTAGTGCGTTACCACTAATTCGAATTGAGAACATACCGCGGGGATGAACCAGACGCTTGAGTTCACGTGAGCCTTGAAGCAACAGCAAAATCATACGAATAACTTTAATACCGCCGGCGGTAGAGCCACCGCTGCCGCCAATAAAGCTAGAGAAAATCAGCAAAATTGGCAGGAATAATGGCCAAGCATGGAAGCTCTCGGTACCAAACCCAGCAGTAGTTGAAATTGATACCGCCTGAAATAAGGCGTAATCAAAGGTTTCTTCGGCTGAGTCATAAATTCCTGAGCCGTACAATGTGATAAAACAGATAGCCGTTAATACCAACTGAATCGCAATCAACACCTTAAACTCGGCGTCCCGAAAGTAGACTCTTAAGTTAATGCCTCGGCGAGAAAAAGCGGCAAAGTGTAGACTGAAATTTAATGCCGCAATCAATAAAAACACCACACAAATCATATTGATTGTAGGGCTGTTAAAGTACCCCATGCTGGCGTCGTGAGTCGAAAAACCACCGATTGCAATAGTCGAGAAAGAGTGGCAAATGGCGTCGAAAGCATCCATACCAGCAAGCCAATAGGCAAAGGCGCAGGCCACTGTTAGCGCTAAGTAGATGTACCACAATGCCTTAGCGGTTTCGGCAATCCTCGGCGTCATCTTGCTGTCTTTAACAGGCCCTGGCATTTCTGCGCGGTAAAGCTGCATGCCTCCGACACCCAGTACGGGCAAAATGGCGACAGCCAATACAATAATTCCCATACCGCCCAGCCATTGCAGCAGGTGGCGATAGAATAAAATCGCCTTGGGCAAACTATCTAAACCAACAATGACCGTAGCACCTGTGGTGGTGAGTGCGGAGAAGGATTCGAAGAAGCTATCGGTTAAACTAAGAGAGGGCTGGCCAGAGAAAATAAAAGGCACGGCACCAATCGATCCAAGCACCACCCAGAATAGCACCACTAACAAAAAGCCTTCTCGGGTACGCAAGTCTTTACGATGAGCGCGGTTAGGATACCAAAGTGAGAACCCCAAAATCAGACAGAGTACGAAAGCCTGAATAAATGCCATACCGCCGCCATCTTTATAGATAACAGCGACTAAGGCTGGAGGTAGTAAAGATAAAGAAAACAGCCCCATTAACAAGCCAGTAATTCTTATAATTGTTCGATATTGCATTGGTATCCATCGCTAGCGCTTTACTCAAGCGCATTTTCGCATACTTATTAAAAAATGTTCACAACCGATTAGCAAGCTTGAATATTCTTACTACTCGATAATAAAAAATGATTTTATTGCTGGCTCATATAAAGTGGCACGATCCGCTCAGTTCTTGCATCGGCCTTTAAATTAGTCGTCAAATACCGCTTTTAACTGTCCCTTACTCATGGTCGCTAAATCAAGATTCAATGGCTCCTTAAAACGCTTAGGAATAGCAAATTGAATCTCAATCTTGTCGCTAAACTGCTTATCTTCAACCAACACATCAAACTGCGCTAAAAGATGCTCAACATCCTTAAGCTGGTGATATTCGCATACCATCTTACCTGGATAACGGATCTGCTTAATCTGGGTCTCAAGCTGAACAATAGCGTGTTTGATACCAGAACTATAGGCTCTCACCAAACCGCCAACGCCCAACTTGGTTCCTCCAAAGTAACGGATCACGACCACACCGATTTCGCCTATATTGGTACCTTGCAAGGCGGCTAACATCGGCCGTCCAGCGCTGCCCGAAGGTTCACCATCATCACTTGAGCCAATATTAATGCTGTCATCAGGCGCGCCTGCCACAAACGCGTAACAATAATGGTTAGCACCTGGGTATTCAACCTTCAAGTTAGTAAGTACACACTTAAGCTCTTTGACAGACTGGCAGTGAAACAGAAAAGAGATAAAGCGACTATGCTTTATCTCTTCTTCAATCAATAACTCTGCAGCAGGGATGAGATAACTTTCACTCAAAATATTTCTCTCAACTGATTACCCTAGGTCTTTTATCAGCAACTATCGCCCGTAATATGACGTAATGCTAACGGTTAAGGCCTAAGTTGCGCGTCATATTCTCGATACGGTCGCTATGAACAATCACGTTATCTTCAATACGAATACCGCCAAATGGGCGTAATGTATCCACTGTATTCCAGTTTATTTGTGATTGGCGCTTATCTTGTTTCAGTTCGCTCAATAGCGAATCGATAATATAAACACCAGGCTCAATAGTCAGCACCTGATTAACATCTAACTCTCGGGTACAGCGCAAGAATGGATGCGCATCTGGTGCCGCAACATGGGTTCCTCTATCATCACCGAGAAAGCCGCCCATATCATGAACCTGTACACCCAACATATGGCCTAATCCATGGGGGAAAAACACACTTGTGATCCCCTGTTCGACTAACCCATGAACATCGCCGCTGACAATATCAAAATCCAACAAGATCTGCGCTAACTTATAATGAGTTTCAACGTGCAATTGCGCATAGCTCACACCCGGCTTCATCAGATTAATGATCTGTAACTGCATATTGTCGATTGCGCTAATCAAATCATCGAAAATATTCTTCTCAAAGGCGTAGCTGCGAGTAATATCTGAAGCGTAACCATTGAAGTTAGCACCGGCGTCAATTAAAAATGAACGACGCTGTGCAGGTGCTGTATGTTCAAGAGCGGTGTAATGCAAAATAGCGGAGTTTTGGTTAAGTGCGACTATGCTGCTATAAGGCACTTGATTTTCACCTTGTGAAATTGCCGACAGATAAACCTGCAAGATCTCAAATTCACTAGCACCATTATAAAAAGCCGTTTTTGCCGCCTGATGCCCAGTCACCGCTATTTCGTTGGATTTACGCATACAAGCCAACTCATAATCCGTTTTGGTTGCCCGGTGATAATTAAGGTAGCTTAATACCGAGTCAGGATTACGTCGATTAAAGCCCAGTACATCAGCAACATCTAAATGTTCACCAATATAAGCCCATTCATCGATATCTGCGGGAAGGTATTCTGCAACTTTGTCCGCCTTAGTCAAAAACTTAATATAGACATGATCCGCCCAAAATTCAGTCGGTTCTTCAGCCACTTTGTGCCAAAAGTCGACCGGGCGATAAAAAATTAACAGTGGCTTGTCTGTGCCATTCACCACTAACCAGGAATTTGGGTTATCGGTTACTGGCAACCACGCCTTAAAGTGTGGGTTCACTTTAAATGGATAATCCATATCATCTAAAAATTGCCTATGAGGCTGACCTGAGTGGATGATTAAGCCCGATAAGTTTTCGCGAGAAATGATTTCACTAACACGACGATTTAGTTGTTGAATATGGTCGTGATAGAGATGCGCTAACTGTTCCATAAGGGTTACCCTATTGTTATTATTTTGCCAATTTTTCGACGTCGACTCAGTCTAACACATAGCCAATTAAATTTTTTCGTCAAACACATGATTCGCTTTTAAGGCTAAACTTTAGCAGGGAAACCTGTATTGAAAAGCTAAACACCAAGCGAGTAAACTCATGATTTTTAGAAGTTATTCATTTTGGGCAGCAAAAAACCAAACGACCGTTTAAATTGGGTGTTGTAATTTTTTGTGATTAGTCGCACACTGAGCAACAACTGGTCAAATGATGGCCTAGGCTGCTGTGACAAAGAAAGTCGCATTCAGATAATAAAATCATCAATGATCTGAATAGTGAACTTAAGCTATAAGGAAGCAAGCAATGATCTACCAAAGCCCTACAATTGAGGTTGAGTTACTCGAAGACAATATCGCGCACTTATGCTTTAAAGCACAAGGGTCGGTTAACAAGCTAGACAGAGAAACCATCGATTCGTTAAATGCTGCACTCGACAGCATCAAACAAGATACGAGTATCCAAGCATTAATGCTAAGTTCAGCCAAAGATGCCTTTATCGTTGGCGCGGATATCACTGAGTTCTTAGGACTTTTCACTGAAGAAGATGCGGTTTTACATTCTTGGCTTGAGCAAGCTAACGATGTTTTCAACAAGCTAGAAGATCTGCCTTTCCCAACTATTTCAGCGATTAATGGTTTTGCACTAGGTGGCGGTTGCGAGACCGTTTTAGCAACAGACTTCCGTATAGCAGATACCACAGCACGTATTGGCCTACCTGAAACTAAACTAGGTATTATCCCTGGTTTTGGGGGCACGGTTCGCTTACCTCGCGTCATTGGGGCTGACAACGCACTTGAGTGGATCACTTCGGGCAAAGATCAACGCCCTGATGCCGCACTAAAAGTCGGTGCTATTGATGCAGTTGTTGCACCAGAGCAACTTAAATCTGCGGCAGTAAAAATGCTCAAAGATGCCCTAGCAGAGAAGCTAGATTGGCAGACTCGCCGCGCAAAAAAACAAGCGCCACTAACGCTACCAAAACTTGAAGCCATGATGTCTTTCGCAACGGCTAAAGGCATGGTCTTCAAAATTGCAGGCAAGCATTACCCAGCGCCAATGGCTGTTATTAGCGTTGTAGAGCAAGCAGCAAAGTGCGGCCGCGCAGAAGCATTGCAAATTGAACATCAAGCATTTGTAAAACTAGCCAAAACAGAAGTTGCACAAGCGCTCATTGGTATCTTCCTTAACGACCAGCTCGTAAAAGGTAAAGCCAAGAAAGCAGGCAAACTCGCCAAGAAGGTTAACTCGGCTGCGGTATTAGGCGCAGGCATCATGGGCGGCGGTATCGCATATCAAAGTGCTAGTAAAGGCACGCCAATTGTGATGAAAGACATTGCCCAACCAGCACTCGATTTAGGTTTAGGCGAAGCCGCTAAGCTACTTACCGCTCAAGTTAAGCGCGGGCGTTCAACGCCAGCCAAAATGGCTGCGGTATTGAACAATATCACTCCGGCACTCGACTACGCACCAGTAAAAGATGCAGATGTTATCGTAGAGGCCGTGGTTGAGCATCCAAAAGTTAAAGCTATGGTACTCGCTGAAGTTGAACAGCATGTCAGTGACGATGCCATTATCACCTCAAACACCTCGACTATCTCAATCAACCTCCTAGCGAAGAGCCTTAAAAAGCCTGAACGCTTCTGTGGTATGCACTTCTTTAATCCAGTGCACAAGATGCCGCTAGTTGAGGTCATTCGTGGCGAAAACAGCTCTGAAGAAACGGTTGCTTCAGTTGTGGCTTATGCTAGCAAGATGGGTAAAACACCCATCGTAGTTAATGACTGCCCTGGCTTCTTTGTAAACCGCGTACTGTTCCCTTACTTTGCTGGCTTTAGTGGTCTACTCGCTGATGGCGCTGATTTTGCGGCTATTGACAAGGTGATGGAAAAGCAGTTTGGTTGGCCAATGGGCCCGGCATACTTGCTTGACGTAGTCGGCCTAGATACCGGCCATCATGCACAAGCGGTTATGGCCGAAGGTTTCCCTGACCGCATGGGTAAGCCGGGTAAAGATGCTATTGATGTCATGTTCGAGGCAGAGCGTTTTGGCCAGAAGAACAACAAGGGCTTCTACCAGTACTCAGTAGATCGTCGCGGTAAGCCAAAGAAAGATTTAGATCCAACCAGCTATGAATTACTTCAAGCTGAGTTTGGTGAGCAAAAAGCATTTGAGTCAGATGAGATCATCGCTCGTACTATGATCCCAATGATTATTGAGACAGTTCGCTGTCTTGAAGAAGGAATTATCGCTTCGCCTGCTGAAGCGGATATGGGCCTAGTCTATGGCCTTGGTTTCCCACCATTTAGAGGCGGTGTATTCCGTTACCTAGATACCATGGGTGTGGCTAACTTTGTGGCGCTAGCTGACAAATATGCACACTTAGGGGGTCTATACCAAGTAACCGACACTATGCGCGAACTAGCCGCCAATAATGGCAGCTACTACCAGCAGGCTTAAGCAGGAAGGATTAGAACAATGAAAAACGCCGTTATCGTAGATTGTATTCGTACTCCAATGGGCCGTTCAAAGGCGGGAGTATTTAGAAATGTACGCGCAGAAACCCTATCTGCAGAATTAATGAAGTCGCTGCTTGAGCGCAACCCAAAGCTTGACCCAAATACTATTGAAGATGTTATCTGGGGTTGTGTGCAGCAAACCTTAGAGCAAGGCTTTAATATCGCTCGTAATGCCGCCCTATTAGCTGGCATTCCAAAGCAAGTTGGCGCGGTTACCGTAAACCGTTTATGTGGCTCATCAATGGATGCATTGCACCAAGCCGCACGCGCGATTATGACAGGACAAGGCGATACCTTTATCGTTGGTGGTGTTGAGCATATGGGTCATGTACCAATGAACCATGGCGTCGACTTCCACCCAGGTCTGGCGAACAACGTAGCTAAAGCATCAGGTATGATGGGCCTTACTGCAGAAATGCTCGGTAAAATGCACGGTATTACTCGTGAGCAACAAGATGCCTTTGCAGTACGTTCACATCAACGTGCTCACGCAGCAACTGTTGAAGGCCGTTTCGCTAACGAGATTGTGGCGATTGAAGGTCATGACGCAGATGGCGCTTTGATTAAAGTTGAGCACGATGAAGTGATCCGTCCAGAAACGTCTATGGAATCACTATCGGGTTTACGCCCAGCTTTTGACCCTGTAAACGGTACGGTTACCGCAGGCACCTCTTCAGCACTCTCTGATGGTGCGTCGGCCATGCTAGTGATGGAAGAAGAGAAAGCCAAAGAATTAGGTCTACCTATTCGTGCACGCATTCGCTCAATGGCAATTGCGGGTTGCGATGCAGCAATCATGGGTTACGGCCCTGTTCCTGCCACGCAAAAAGCACTTAAGCGTGCAGGTCTCACCGTTGATGACTTAGACGTTATCGAGCTTAACGAAGCCTTTGCAGCACAGTCTCTACCGTGCGTAAAAGACTTAGGCTTGATGGATGTGGTTGATGAAAAGATTAACCTTAACGGTGGCGCGATTGCACTGGGTCATCCGCTAGGCTGTTCTGGTACGCGTATCTCAACAACGCTGATCAACCTGATGGAAGCTAAAGATGCTAAGTATGGCCTTGCGACCATGTGTATTGGTTTAGGCCAAGGTATTGCTACTATCTTCGAGCGCCCATAAGCTTAATTACGCCACACGAACCAAGCTAAATAAACACAAAAAAGCCAGCATCAGCTGTAATGCCGATCATTTAGCAGTTTATTGATCGGTTGACCGATCTTTATAAGATGGCAAAATCCGAGTGTTTTTA
>NZ_JBRIMB010000065.1:0-24635 GCF_052977265.1 Shewanella sp. 0m-8
TTATCGATATCGTAGGTCCAGCCCATATCATCGTTATCCAGGCTAAAGCTGGCGATAATATCGCTGATTTGTTGGGCAGAGAGTGATGCATTAGCCCCATTTTGCCAATTGATATCGTCGTTATAACTGCTGTCGAGGCTGAGTACGTCATTGTTATCGACATCGGTTGCAGTCAGGATGCCGGTGGCCACCAATCTATCTGGGTCGACATCAATCATATCCTCAGTCACACTACCAGACACGCCAACTGTTAACTCTGGAATATCGTTGGTACCGGTAATGGTGATGGTGACGACTTGAGTATCTGATAAACCAAATTCATCGGTAACGGTTACGGTAAAGCTTTCAGTTTCTGTATCGCCATAAGCCAAACTATTCGTAAGTTCATTATCTAAGGTAAAAGACCATTCGCCAGTAGAACCATCGAGTGTGAAGGTCCCGTAGGGAGTGACAGGGTCATCATTTAATTGCCAAGTGAGTAGGGCTCCGTTATCAACATCATCTGCTGATAGGGTACCGCTAGTTTGTGGGATACCTGCAGTTGCTATATTGCCACCGATAAGGACACCCGCTTCAATAACATTACCTAGGGCATCTTCGAGGGATGAGGTGATTTCAGGTGCGTCATTCTCACCTGTAATAGTAATAACAAGTGCTTGGACTACGGAGTCACTATCACTATCGGTTAGTTGGTAATTGAATGTATCGAAGAGTTGCTCGCCTTGAGCAAGAGATTGAACCTCTGATAACTGATTATTTAATTGATAGGTATAACTACCGTCAGCCGCAATAATTAGTGAACCATAAACTCCCGATATTAGAGTATTTCCTGCAACGTTAATGCTTGAGTTTTCACTGTTGGTTACTTGAGTTACAGTGGCTAAATCTGCACCGAGGGTATCGTTTTGCAGTACATTGCCGGTGACACCATCAAGATTATTTTGGCTGATTTCATTACTGTCATCTAAGCCACTTGGGGCATCATCAACAACATTTGCAGTGACTAAGGTTGTGGTTTGAACTCCCTGATTATCAGTTAGCTGCAATAGGAATAGTTCGGATAAGGTATCTGAATCGGAGTGATCGAGTGTGGCAGCTAAGGTGTAGCTGTAAGTTAATACTGAATTGACAGCGTCATAGTTGCTAATAGTTAACACACCATATTGGGTGCTGATTGATACAGGCCCGACAAAATTCCCATCAGTAAAAACGGCTATGCCATTAATGCTGAGAGATTGGATCCCCGCTTGAACATTAACAGATACACTTTCAGCTTGAGATAGCAAAGCCGCTTGGGGCTCTGAACCTTGTTCTAGATGCCTTTCATATAGCGTCACAGCACGAGCTGAAAGCTGAGGCCGTGCGAATTCTGTTAGAAAAATAGGTAATTCATCTACCTGGGTTAATTCTACTTGCGCAAAGCCCGCAGTATCATGCCCGGCATTAGCCAGAGTTTCATCGCCCGTTCGGCCAACGGCAATATAGCCACCGCCTTCATTGCCAGCTTGAGCCGTCTCTCCTGCCGCTGTGTCAGGTAAGTTTTCTGTCGGATCTTCACCGCTCAGGATTTTAGCTTGTAAGGCTGCGATTTCAGGATCGAGCGCAGCTTCAGTTGGTTCAGATGCCTGTACGTTCTCGTTGCTAGTAGAAGGGGGAACTGCTAATTCGTCTTGGGTCGCAGTTGTGCCATCACTGTATTGCAATGTGAATGTGGTGCCTGTTGATATACTGTGCGCTGTATCTTGTTTTAATGTATCGCCGACACGTAGTGGAACCATTTCGCCTTGGCTGTTTTTTGCACTTATAGAGCCAGAGAGCTTAACAATCGTGGCGTCCTGCTTGGGAGTGAATGTATCCATCATAAGTTACTCTAACCTTCTCATCCGTGAGTTAAATTAAGAATTATCAGTACTTAGTAATCATTTTTTTGCGCACTGACAGTATGAATTCTGTACTGCATTGAGCCGTTGTCAAATCTAGGGAAGTCAAGGAGGAAGGGGAGGATTAAGCAACATTTACGTATGATGCTGCGAATAGGCTTGTTATCAATTACTTAGAATAGAGTTTGTAAATTGGCGGGCTTTGCTACATAAAAAAAGGCCGCAAAATATGCGGCCTTTAGTTAAAAAAGGTATAAGCGTTACATTAGCTTTGCTGCATTTCGTCTGGTTTGCAGCGCCCGGTTAAGTTCACCTAAATGCTCCTGTGCATCAGCTAGAGCATGTAAGCTACTGATGTCATCTTGCAGGTAACAGGCTTTTTGCCACCAGATCTTAGCTTGATGGTAATCGTGATTTTGCTGGTAAAGCTTTGCTAAGCAGACTTGGTAATCGGCGTTATTTTCATAGCTAGACTCCAATGCCAATAACTGCTTTTTAGCGTCAACGTCGCTAGGCGTGAGCACTTGTGCTAACGCATTTAATACTGATGCAGATGGCGATGCTTTTACCTGTTTGAGTAACATTTTGACGGCTTCGTCTTTACGTTCAAAACGACTCAAACCTATTGCGTATAGCGCAATATATTCTGCTTGCTTTCTTTCGCCACGGGTTAACCAATGCCAGCACTTTTCTAATTCTTGCTCATTGGCTTTAGCTGCCTGGCTGAGTAAAGCCGTATTCGTTTTAAGCGATAAAGCGTTAAAAGCATCATCTTCTAATACGTGCTTTTTACTAACGATTGGCAGCAGTAATTTTAGTGCTTGCCAATCTTGTTGTGCTTGATAAAGCTCAATAGCCAATTTGAGAATGGGTAACTTACTCTTGCTGGTCGGATTGAGTTTATCTAACTCCTCTCTTGCTGCGACTAAATCGCCTTGCTGTAATAAGTAACGAGTCCGAGTGGTGCTGACGGCTTTAACTGCGAGGGGTTCGAGTTGCGCCTTTGCTAAGTATTCATCACGGGCTTGGTGATTATCTTGATGATGTGCTGCACGGGCTGCAGCTAATAGATTTAAAGCTGGGATTTCACCTTTTTCAGCCCCTTTAGCCATGGCTTTCTCTGCCGCAGGCCAATCTTCTTCAGCTAATGCTAGTGCACCTAATAATGTGTGTTTACGTGCAGCTTTTTTACGCCATCTTTCTGGGAGGTAGCGACTATTTAATACTAAATTTAATAGCCATACGACAACAAATTCAACGAGTTGTAGCAAGCTGTAAAAGATAATTAGCGCAATAATGGCGAAGACGATACTGGTTTCGACCTGATAATCACCAATGGCCAGATAGAGATAGCCTTTACTGCCAACAAGAAAAGGGCTGATACAAAGCCCTAGTAAAATAATAATAAGGTAGACGAGAGCGCGAACCATTACTGCGCCTCCTCTGTCATCAAGTTGCCATAAGTGACTAATTGATTAAGCAGGTTAGATGCTTCAAAACGCTCTATATTCGTTGTTTGGATCTTCAACGTCTCCAGTGCATCTAAAGTGGCTAAGGTATCAATTGTTTGTTGATCTTTAAGGTCAAAGTACTGATAGACCCATTTTCTGGCTAACTTAATTGAATTACGGTAATTGACCTGATCTTGGCGATACAAGGCCAGTTGAGCTTGGAGCAGTTTATTCTTTATATTTTCAACTAAATACCACTGTTGATCAGGCTCAAGTAATGGCGCTGCATCTGTGGTGCGTTTTCGAATAATCACGAAATCATCAATGAGTGCCTGCCATGATTTAGCCAAGTTAGACTGCCAATCATCTAGCGAGTCACTGACTTTATTATCGCTGAGCTCTTCGGCAGAGAAGTGGGTCTCTGCGCGATTCAAAGGCAGCTTATCTAGGCCTGTTATGATGTTATCTATGGTTAAAACGGTGCCCGATATATCGGTATTCTTAATGGCTGCAACGACTGCAATATCTTTAGCTAATGCTTTTCTTAGCGGCATTAGTGAAGGATCACGCATTGACTTAATACGTTCATCTGCCGCTTTTAACAGGCTGGTAGCAGTACTAGGGTCTTTTTCTAGCCACAGTTTTTGCCCTGCAAGCCTAACCAGGTATTTGGCCTCTTCGGCGCGCCAATGGTTTGGATTACGCTGAGCAATAATCGATACGCGCTCTTCAAGCTGAGTTTGCTGCTCAAGTGTCTTTTTCAGGGTTGAGTCAACACTAGACTTGAATTGGTTTTGTTGCTGCTCTAAAGACGCTATGCGCTGATTGGGTTTCGTCAGTGCAGATTGAAGCTTTTGGTTTAACGCTGCAGACTCTGCTTTTTGGGCTTGAAGCTGTTGATACAGGTAGTAACCGCCAGCGATAGAAGCAAAGGCTAATAGCAATAGTAAAAAGAGGGTAAAGATAATACCCCAAGGCGCCGGCTTGCTTTGAGAGGAAGGCTTATTAACAGTATTTTCGTCTGTATTTGTTTGCGGTTCTGACTGCGCCTCGATAACTGGCTGTGTTGCTGCAGTTGGCTCGGTAGTCGGCTCTGAAGCGTTGGCGTCAGTGTTCTTGGTTTCCATTTAACAGTCCTTGAAAGCTATGATGCTGCAGAAATAGCGAGTATGAACTTAACATTAACTGCGAATTACTTTAGAGATAACGCAGTTAACATTGCATTGGTGTTTGCGGCGGTGGCATTACTAATTTGCACTAGGCCGTACGCTTTTGCTTTTTCATATACTCGGGAGCTTGGCACTATAATATGACAAGTTTGCAGCCAAGCAAATAGCTCTTTTGGTACTGTTTTAATGAGGTTATCGAGTATTTCGCCGCTGGTAATGATGATAGTGTCTATACCGAAGCTTTGCCATTGTTGGCAAAGGGATCTTGTATCTAGCGCTGGGCAACCGCGTTTATAGACTTCCCAGTAATTCAGTTGGGCTTGGCGTTTACTCAGTTCGTTGGCGAGATCTTCGCGTCCGCCTTGGCCTCTAACAATCAGGATATTTTTACCACTGACCTGAGTCAGCGTGGACAGGGTGAGTAAGCCTTCTGTCTGTTGACAGTCTTCGGGGGCTTTCTCTGCATCAATTCCTATATCCTTAAGGGCTGCATGAGTAGCATCTCCAACCGCAAGGTAATGGGCCGATTCAGGCCATTGATTATTGATTGTTTTAGAAGCAAAGCTAACCGCATTAGTGCTGATGAAAATGATGATATCGGCTCGTTTTAGCGTGATATCAATTTGCTGGGCATCGAGGTTAGAAGTGGGCTGAACATTCAGTAGGGGCGTGATGAAATAAGAGACGTTGCGCTGAGTTAACGCCTCTGCCATCAACTGATTGCGCCCTTCAGGACGCGTCAGTAAGACTTTCATTTTTATGATGATTACGCGTTAGCGTAAACAGCATCAAGAATGGTTTTAGCACCCTTGCCGAGTAGCTCTTCTGCTAATGCAACGCCTAGCTTTTCAGCATCGGCTTTATTGCCTGAAGACGCGGCAGTGATGATTTGACTACCATCTGGATTACCCACTAAACCACGTAGGCTTAACGTGTCACCGTCGATCTCTGCGTATGCACCAATTGGTACCTGGCAACCGCCTTCAAGACGAGTATTCATTGCACGTTCTGCAGTCACGCGCAGACGCGTTTCAGCGTGCTCAAGTGGTGCAAGTAGCGCTTTAACACGGGCATCGTCGGTACGACATTCAATACCGACAGCGCCTTGGCCGTTTGCTGGTAGAGATTGTTCAGCAGAAATAAAACTAGCGATTCTTTCTTCTAGCTTTAGACGCTTAAGGCCTGCCGCAGCAAGAATAATGGCATCGTAGTTACCGGCATCTAGTTTTGCTAAACGAGTTCCGACGTTACCGCGCAGATCTTTGATAACAAGATCTGGACGAGCAGCACGAATTTGGCACTGACGACGTAGACTAGAGGTACCCACTACTGCGCCTTGTGGCAGATCTTCAATTGTTTTAAAAGTGTTTGATACGAATGCATCGCGTGGATCTTCACGCTCACAAATCACTTCAAGACCTAGACCTTCTGGGAATTCAACTGGCACATCTTTCATTGAGTGAACTGCTATATCGGCTTTGCCTTCTAGCATTGCGACTTCAAGTTCTTTTACAAATAAGCCCTTACCACCAACCTTTGCAAGTGGTGTGTCTAAGATGATGTCACCTTTGGTGCTCATTGGCAGTAATTCAACAGTGAGACCTTCATGGATTTTTTCCAATTCAGCTTTCACAAATTCGGCTTGCCACATGGCAAGAGGGCTCTTACGTGTTGCGATACGGATCAGATTTTGAGACATGCACGATATTCCATCTTAGAACTTATTTGCGCCAATGCTAACATTGCCTGCATATAGATGTAACATTCTGCTGCTGATTCTTTGAAGTCTACCCAGTTCTACACAGGTAAAAAGTGTGATCTTGATCGCATTTACTTGCTGCTTGTACAATTGCCATATACATTAGTGAGTAGTTATCTACGATTTAGGGTTAATCATTTGCCAGAAGAGCTTGTTAGACTCGAACATGCCGCGAAGAGATTGGATGTGATCAGGTATGCCAGAGCTATTGCATTATTGTCGCCTTTAAAGCGCCATCTTCTTCGCTTAATCCCTTTTTTGCTCCACAGTCACCTACCTAAATTACCCGGTTATAACGGACCGCTAACCCCTCGCGGTATTGCTAACTATCAGCCCGATTCAGACACTGAAGAAGCCTGTGAAACTCTCAACCTTGATATCGCTGCCACAAATAATAGTAAACGCCCTCAAATAGAGGGCGTTTACAGCATGGGCAGCACAGCCAGCTTTGGCCAAAACCCTCAAAGCGATATCGATGTATGGCTAATACATAGCGATCTTTTGAGTAAAAATGAGTGCGAGTTACTTGCTAGCAAAGCTGCATTATTGACGCAGTGGTTCGCTAAATTTGATTTAGAAGTGAACTTCTATTTGGTGCATCCAGAGCAATTTATTAGAGAGCAGGGCGAACAGGCTGATTTATACAATTGCATGGGGCATGAACACAGTGGTAGTGCTCAACATTGGTTGCTACTCGAAGAGTTTTATCGTAGTCAATTTCGTTTAGCGGGTAAGCCTATTGCATGGTGGCCCAATGCTAAAGTGTCTCCTCAATTACTTTCATTAGGCGATGCCAATACCCTGCCAGCGAGTGAATATTTTGGGGCTTCGCTGTGGCAGCTCTACAAGGGGGTTGAAAAGCCTCATAAAGCATTGTTGAAAGTGCTGTTACTGGAGGCGTATGCCAGTGATTACCCCCATACTCAGTTAGTGAGCGAGCGGATTTGGCAGCATACATTAGAAGGGGATTTCTCGGCGGCTAATGACGCTTATTATCTGCTATATGAATCGATAGAGTGCTATCTAAAGAAACGGGGTGATGGCCGCCGACTGGAAATCACGCGGCGTTGTTTTTACTTAAAATGTGGCGTTAAATTGAGTCGGCATGATCAAGCGATCGATTGGCGTTACTTTAAAATGCAAAAATTAGTTGCCGATTGGAACTGGTCTGAAAGCTTACTGAAAACCTTAGATAATTGTGAGAATTGGCACTGTGGTCAGTTGCAATGGTTTAACGAGCAACTTAACGAACTGATGCTAGGTAGCTATCAAACATTGCTGCAATTCGCTTCAATCCATAGATTAAGTGAAAGTTTAAGGATCTCAGAGTTAGGCTTGCTAACCCGTAAGCTACATACCTACTTTAGTGAAGATGCTCACCAGATCATGCGCCTTAATCCGCTGTGGAGTCACTCGATTTTAGAGACTCATTTATCTGTTATCTATAGTGAACAAGATAAGCAATATTACCTCTACCGATGTTCGCCTAATCCTAGAAACTTCCTTGAGCATAGCGCAGTATTCCATTCAAAAAGTAAGGCTAAGTTGTTGGTATGGGCTAGTTTGAATGGTGTGGCAGACAGTAAAACCCAGTGGCATGAAGTCAGGCAAAGTAAGCGCAAATCGACCTACTTAACTCAAGCGGCTCATCGGCTTGATGGACTTATTGTAAATCAATCGACAAAAGTGTCTAAGATGGCACTTTACCAGCCGTGGCATTTTAGCAAGCTGGTGTTTTTATTGAATTTCAATAGTGACCCTACCGAGAGTTGGCAAGGGCAAGACATCATGGTCGACTATATGAACAGTAATGTGTTCTCGATTGGTCGACAGCATTTGAATATGGTGGACTCGATTGATGTGATTAGCCTTAACAGCTGGGGGGAATGGCATTGTCATCATTTTGAGGGAGAAAAAAGTATCTTAGATGCTTTGTCGTTCGTGACACCGGGTATGAAGCGGGCCAGTGCGCCAGTCTCGGTGGAGGTGATTAGCTGTTCAAGCAAGTTACGATCGCAAACAGAACGTACTGTGCAGAACCTGCTTTACAGAGCGGTGCGACTTAGCCGTCAGGCGCAAAGCTCAACGACCTTAGGTTATGCATTACAGGTCGGACGGCTGCGTTACGGTTTGTTCTTCAATAATCGTGGCATGCATTACGAGAATTTAAGTGATGCAAAATCTTTCTATCAACAGCTATCTCAGCGTAAATTACTTGAGCTGCCCAGACCAACGTTAGGTGACGAGCCTTTTGCCAAAGTGCCTTCAGTGATCCAAGACTATGCGGCTAAAGGTGCGATTCAGTATTTCTTGCGCCAAAGAGAGGAAGGTTTAGATGTGTTTATTTTAGATGAGATGAACGAGCTAAACCACTATGTACAAGAGGGAACAGACGTGAATGCGTTAGTGAACAAGTTGAGTCACTATCACACATTTGAAGATCCTCAACTTGCAAAAGAGCATTTTAATCTGCCGCAGTTTTTTAAATTAGATCGGGTAAAAGGCGAGCTGCTTGCAGTCCCTTTTGGTGTGACGCTGGAGTCTTCTGAAGTCGATTTTTAGCAGTGAGCACTAGGCGGTTAAACATAGCAGAATGAGAAGTATGACGACTCATTCTGCTACTAAAGCGTTAAATATCTAGCTTTAAGCCGCTTTGCTTGAAGATAGACTCAACCACGAAAGGCATAAACTCATTGCCATTACGCTCATCCATCCATTTGCCGTCAACATAAGCGAAATGGTAACCGCCAAACTGGGTTGCCAACCAAATTTCATGCAGTGGTTCTTGTTTGTTGATAACAATCTTAGATGTGCCATTAAATTCTAATTGCAGCACATTACCTGATCCATCCACATCCACATCCGCATCTTGCTCATCAATCAGTACTTCTAACGCGTTATCAATTGTTTGAAATATTTCATCAACCAATTGATGAAATTCAAAATCTGTTATAGCCATGCTGATTATTCCTCAGATTTAGGTAATACAAACATATTACCAATCGATAGCCTGATTACCAATCACATTAATTGTGTGGTTAATCACTATCAAAGTAATGCTAGCGATTATTTAATACAGCTAATGCGTTACTTTTCAATTCTTTACTAACTTATTGGTGGGGCTGCCCTCTAGATAAAAGACTCGGGATAAGTTGAATTATTTTGCATTAGCATCGCTTTGTGCAGTCAAGTTGTGATTTATCCTAATTAACCTAGTCAATACATGGCTAACTGAGCGAGGGATTTATGCAAGAAAGGCCTGATATAAATGCGTTATAGGGTTGACGCATTGCGGGCTGTCTGCAAACATCAGGATTACAATTTTCGCCGTATAGCAAGCCGTAGTGTTATTGCTACAAGGGTCACCTGATGTTGAAAAAAATGAGACTGTTTTTGCTAGTAGGGCTTGGTAGCCTAGTGCTTTTAGGTTGTGGACAGAAAAGTGCGTTATTTAGAGCGCCTCCGCAAGACGTTAATCAGCAGGCAACTGATAAGCAGGTGTCTGACGCAGAGCATGGGCAAAGCGAACAAAGCAAAAAGGACTAAAGACATTGGATCATTTTTTATATCAAGCAGATGAGCTTTATGCGGAGCAATGCCAAGTTGCCGACCTCGCAAAGCAGCATGGAACGCCACTATATATTTATTCCCGTGCAACCTTAGAGCGTCATTGGCACGCCTTTGACAATGCCGTGAGCGATCATCCACACCTTATCTGCTATGCAGTAAAGGCAAACTCAAACATTGCGGTACTTAACGTATTAGCACGTTTAGGCAGTGGCTTTGATATTGTCTCTGGCGGTGAACTGCTACGCGTCATCGAGGCCGGTGGCGATCCTGCAAAAGTGGTTTTCTCCGGCGTTGGTAAAACCGTCGAAGAGATGGAGATGGCGCTGAATCTTGGTATTTATTGTTTTAATGTCGAGTCAGCAGCCGAACTTGAGCAGCTTAATCTTGTTGCTTTGCGCCTTGGCAAGGTCGCGCCAGTTTCACTACGAGTGAATCCAGATGTTGATGCGGGTACTCACCCTTATATCTCTACGGGTCTAAAAGAGAATAAATTTGGTATCGCAATGGAAGAGGTTGAGGCTATCTTTAGCCGCGCCAATGAATTGCCAGGCCTAGAGGTTAAGGGCGTCGATTGCCATATCGGATCTCAGTTAACCGAAATTAAACCGTTTTTAGATGCGATGGATCGTATGCTAGCGTTAATCGATCGCTTAGCAGAGCAAGGTATCGACATTAAACACTTTGATGTGGGCGGTGGACTGGGGGTGACCTACGATGATGAAGTGCCACCTCAGCCAGATGTGTACGCTGCTGCTTTATTAGAACGATTAGGCGATCGTGATCTTAAATTAATTTTTGAACCTGGCCGAGCCATTGCTGCCAACGCAGGTATTTTTGTTACTCAAGTGCTTTACTTAAAAGAGAACAGTGACAAACGTTTCGCCTTAGTTGATGGCGCTATGAATGATCTTATTCGCCCGTCTCTCTATAGTGCATGGCAGAAGATTATCCCGGTGATTGAACGTGCGGGTGAGACGCAAAGCTATGACGTTGTTGGGCCGGTTTGTGAAACGGGAGACTTCTTAGGCAAAGACCGTCAGCTTAATATACTCGCAGGTGATTATTTGGCTATTCGCTCATCGGGAGCCTACGGCTTTACCATGTCGTCTAATTACAATACTCGTCCACGTGCCGCAGAACTGATGGTGGATGCAGACAAAGCTTATGTGATTCGAGAGCGAGAAAAATTAGCTCAATTATGGCAAGGTGAGCAGATCCTGCCGTAAACTAGAATAATACTAATGTAGTGGATGCCACAGCATGCGCTACAGATACTTTTTAAGGATGTCCACCTTGATCCAATTCACTAAGATGCATGGGTTAGGCAATGATTTTATGGTCGTTGATGGAGTGACACAAAATGTGTTTTTCTCCCCAGATCAAATTAAGCGCTTAGCCGATCGGAATTTTGGCGTTGGTTTTGATCAGTTACTGCTGGTTGAGCCTCCGTACGATCCCGATTTAGATTTTCATTATCGCATCTTTAATGCTGATGGCAGCGAAGTTGAACAGTGTGGCAACGGTGCCCGTTGTTTTGCACGCTTTGTGCGTAATAAAGGTTTGACCCACAAACACAAAATTCGCGTGAGCACCTCTTCGGGTAAAATCACTTTGCGTCTTGAGCGTGACGGTAAAGTAACGGTTAATATGGGCATACCCGTACTTGAGCCGAGCAAAATTCCTTTTACCGCCAAGAAAGTTGAGAAAACCTATCTGCTTTTGGCATCGAGCGGCACCTATCTTTGTGGCGCAGTGTCTATGGGTAACCCCCATTGCGTGATTGAAGTTGACGATGTGGCCGCAGCCGATGTCGATACCATTGGCGCCGAGTTGACAAATCATGAGCGCTTTCCAAAAGGTGTGAATGTTGGCTTTATGCAGGTGGTGAACTCAGGTCATATTAAGCTCAGAGTTTATGAGCGTGGCGCAGGTGAAACATTAGCTTGCGGAACAGGAGCCTGTGCGGCGGTAGTTGTGGGTATTGAGCAAGGTAAACTTGATCGCAACGTGCATGTGGACTTGCCTGGCGGCAGTTTAACGATTAACTGGGACGGCGAGGGCAAGCCTTTATGGATGACAGGGCCTGCTGAGCATGTTTATGACGGGCAGATCGCACAATGATAGATAACTCGAACAAGGCCCCTCCCTTCGATGAAATTCTCATCCGCGAATACTTATTGGATAACCCAGATTTTTTCAGCCGCTATCCAGAGTTATTACTAGCGATGCGAATTCCCCATGTTGAGCGCGGGGCGGTGTCATTAGTCGAGCGCAAGCAAGAGATGTTACGCCAACGAGTCGCTCAGTTAGAAGAAGAGATCACCGCTTTGCTAGCGATGGCATCACGTAATGAGCAGATCTACATGTTTAACAGTGCATTATCTATGCAACTGCTAAAATGTGAAGATATGGGCGATCTACGGCAAGTCTTGTCTAATGGGTTAAAAGAGCAGTTTCAGTTCAGTCATGTCAGGCTGATCACCGTGCATGACATCGATAGCGAGCTATCGCAGATCTGGAGCAAACGCCTCAGCTCTGGTTACTATTTTGGCCGCCTGACTAATGAAGAGTCAAAGCGTCTATTTGGAACCGAGGTGGGTTCGGTCGCACTGTCTCGATTATCTAAAGAATGCGGTCAGGTTATTTTTGCGATTGCTAGCCACGATCCTAGCCACTTTCATCCTGAGATGGACCACCTTCTGCTGTCTCAGCTTAAACAGTTACTTGATCACCAGCTGACTAAAATCTAATAGCGAGGCTTTATGGCTGATAATTCAGCTTGGTTGAGCGGGTTTGAACGTTACTTACGCACCGAGCGTCAAGTTTCGGCTTATACAGTGCGTAACTACCTGTTTGAGCTAAAGCGAGTCGAGAAGCTATTTAACGATACGGAGTCATGGTTGTCACAGCAACATGACTCCTTACAGGCGATTTTAGCTAAATTACACCGCAAGGGTCTAAATCCGCGTTCCTTATCGTTAACCCTCTCCTCTTTAAAACAGTTCTATGGTTTTTTACTTAGGGAACAGCAGTTAAAGGTTAACCCAGCTGTAAGCCTTACTGCACCCAAGCAAGGCAAGCCTTTGCCAAAAAATATGGATGTCGACTCGATATCGCACCTGCTTGATATCGACGCTAACGATCCGTTAAGTTTTCGCGATAAAGCCATAATGGAGCTATTTTACTCGTCGGGTTTACGTCTTGCTGAGCTCGCTGCGCTTAATGCAGCCGATATTCAATTTTCACAGGCGCAAGTCAAAGTGTTAGGTAAGGGCAGTAAAGAGCGGATAGTACCCATAGGCAAGTTGGCATTAGCCGCGATTACTCAGTGGTTAGCGGTTAAGCGTGACATCGCTTGTGAAGACGATGCCCTGTTTGTTACCGCTAAAGGCAAACGTTTAGCTCACCGTAGTATTCAGGCTCGTTTGGCTAAGTGGGGGCAAGAGCAAGCCATAGGCATTAAGGTACACCCGCATAAATTACGTCACTCGTTTGCTACCCATATGCTCGAATCCAGTGCCGATCTGCGTGCAGTGCAAGAGCTGTTAGGTCATGCAAACTTGTCGACGACTCAGGTTTATACCAGTCTCGATTTTCAGCATCTAGCTAAGGTGTACGACAGTGCACACCCAAGAGCGAAAAAAAGAGGCAACCGATCATGAAGATCTTTATTCGCCCACAAGCCTTTGACGCGATTAGCTTCGACTTAGACGATACGCTTTACGATAATCGCCCAATCATTCGTCAGGCCGAATCCGCGCTGCAAGCATTTTTACATCAGCAGTGGCCTAAATCGAAGCTGTGGCAGCTTGCTGATTGGCACAAGCTCAAACTCGCCTTGTTTAAGGAGTCTCCTAAGCTGCGACATGATACTACGCTAGCAAGACTGCTAATGTTAGAGCGTGGCCTGCTAGAGCTAGGTTATGATGCTAAGACGGCAACAGCAGGGGCTCAAGCAGGGCTCGCGCACTTTGTGATGCATCGTAGTCACTTCAAGGTATCAAGTGAGGTGGTTGAGTTACTCAATGCGCTTAAAGCCCGTTACCGATTAATTGGCATAACTAACGGCAATGTTGATCATCAGCGCGTTGGTTTAGATGGGGTATTTGAGTTTGTACTGCACCCCGGCCATGGCTTTAAGCAAAAGCCGTCGAGCGATATGTTTACCCATGCGGCGGATAAATTAGCGCTACCTTTATCGCGTATTTTGCATGTGGGCGACAGCGCTAAAAGCGATGTTGATGGCGCCAGGAAAGCCGGTTGTCAGGCTGTATGGCTTAACCCGGGCTTCGGCGTTACAGAGAAATCGATCGCCAACAGGCAACTGCCACATATTGAAATCGCGTCTGTGCTGCAATTGAGAGTTCTTATTAAGGTCTAATGCAAGCGACTTGCTGACGTCTTGCTATCTTCCTTTATCTTGATATGCTCATATTTCTTAAAAAATTAAGAATAAACAGAGTTTTATACTAGATAAGGATTATCATGAAAAAACTATTTGTTGCAGTGTCAATTCTACTATTAACCAGCGCCTGTTCAATCAAACAGCGAGTTGATCCGGTACACGTGAATAATAATGCTGAAGTTTGTATTCAGAAGAACCCCGATGTACGAGAGGGTTTTCTGCAAGAGATGGAAAAAATTCTAGCAGAGAAGCAAATTAAATACCGCATTGTTGAACAGTTAGATGCAAGTCAGCAATGTGAGTGGACAGCGACTTATACCGCTAATTGGCGTTGGGATCTTGCATTATATATGGTTTACGCAGAAATTAAGGTGTTTCATGATGGCCGGTTAGACGGTGAGGCTATTTATGATGCGCGCAATGGTGGCGCGAATATGAATAAGTTTATTGATGCTGAACCTAAAATACGTGAGCTGATTGAGCAGCTTATTCAGCAAAAGCAAGCTTCAGTAAATTGGTCTCCGTTGCAACAAACTGCTATTTAATAGAAAAGGCTCACTGATGTGAGCCTCTTATTTTTATGGGTCAGCCTTTATACGCTAACCATCAGTTCGATGACTCAAGCGGTTAGCGCAAGCGCTTTGAGGAACAAAACGTTGTTCTCAATATTAATATGCTGTTTTAAGTCCGCTTCGAATTCTGCCAAGCTGGCGTAACATACGCGCCAAGTGGTGCAGGCGTGCGCTGGTGGGGTAAAGTTATTTGTTAGCTCGCGGATCTTTTCAAAGATCTGCTGTGCATCATCGTGCTCATACTGCATAGCATTAATTGGATTGCCGATATGACCAAAGCAGTTTTGCATCTCAACTTGGTTATGTAGCCCTAAAATTGCAGGGAATAATATCTGTTCTTCTTTCATCAGGTGAGGCATTAAGTCATCGACTAATGCACGGATCCAACCTGCTAGAGGCTTTATCTCGTCATGATTTTCACCGTGGGCACGCACCATTTTTTGGCTGTACTCTACCAGTAAAGGCGCTTTCTCTCTTACAAAAGTGTGATGAGTCGATTCAATGTAATTGAGCAGATCGGGTAAAGCTAATTGCTCTAGACCTTGCTGCTTCTCGCCTTCAGTGTCTAACGCCATTAATGCATCGAGAAGCGCTGTTTCATCAGCATCAAAGCGTGTAATTGCTCGGGCTAATGAAATACCGCCACCACAACAAAAATCGATACCATGCTGGCTAAACAAATGGGCAGTGCGAAAATCGTTAGCGACTAATTCTCCTACACGAGAGGCAAGTAGGCTTTCTTTAGATTGAAGATCGTTCGAGTGAAGTGTGTTTGATTTAGTCATTGGCAGATCCAAGGCAAGTTTAGTTTGAAATATACGTGCATATTATTTGCATCTTTTGGCGTGTTCAATTATTACTTGAGTAAAATGCTCGGGTAATCACACTTTGAGGTATAATTTAGCTCGATCTAGGTAGAAGTCCCAAGCCAAGGTTTATTGCTATAGATGTGGTCTCATCGATGTTTTCGGAAGTTTTTTATACACAGAGCCGATTAAGATTTGTAAACACATAGTGTTTTAATTTTGATTAATTTAAACTAGCCAGAATCAAAGTGATACGAGTGTGCGATAAAGTCAGTTATGTACGTTATTAAAAACAAAGGTAATGCTGCGGCCTAATGTCGAGCTTATCGAGTTTTATCCGAGCAATATTCATCACCTCTCCAGCTAAGTTGGGGCGGATGCTGTTGATCGTGATTTTAACGATGCAATCCATGGTAACTATGGCTGATGATTGTACTTCTGCTCATGATGATTGTGGCAGTGAAGTCACCTATGTGGCTGAGCATACGAACGGCACTGTAAATAACACATCACAATGTGATGAAGTTGAAACAGCAAGTCATGTAGAAGATGACTGCGCTGAGTGTAGCAATAACTGCTGCTCATGTTGCATGACCTTAATGCACCCTATCACTGCGTTAAAATCAGTGACAGCAAGCCCTAATAGCCACATTTTTGCTTTTTGCTCTACTTCTATTGAGTCCCCTTATTTCGCTTTCCTGCGCCCCCCTAAAGCCTTAATCGTTTAATCAAAACTTTATTCATTTAGCGAGCTTTTACAAGCTTGCTAAAGAGCTGTTGGGCCTCTTGTAGGTTTAACTCACAGCTCTGTATTTTTGTATTAAATCGAGGCTTAATCTCCGATGTTTCATAATACTTATTGCGCAAAATCTGTCACTAAAATTGGCATGTTTTGTGTTTGGCGAGGGCTTTATTGCACCTTGGCGCTTATTGCTCTGATATCCGCAACCTCAGTTATTGCGGCTACAGCCGACTCTAACGGTAATGCAGAACAATCTAATACGCTTTCTTTACCGGTTGTGATTGAACGGGTTCAACAACAGCATCCATCACTGAAAGTGTTTAAGTTTAGGCAGCAAGCGCTTGATGGCGCAGCGCAAACTCAAGCGTTGACTCCAGGCTTTGAAATCGGCTTTGATGCCGACAATCTCGTGGGCAGCGGTGAGTTCCAAGGAATTGATAGCGCCGAGTTTAGCGTATCTCTGTCTTCTGTCATTGAGCTTGGTGACAAGTTAGATGCTCGCAGCGGTATTGTTAGTGAGCAGCGCGCTGTATTAGATGCCGAACAAAAAATTACCGCATTAAACTTATTAGCTGAAGCGACACGTCGTTATATCGATGTATTGGCGGCGCAGTCGCAACTGCAACTTGCTGTTGATTCATTACAGCTTGCAGAAGAAACACAAGCGGTTGTAGCTAAGCGCGCTCAAGCAGCTGTAACACCAGAGGCCGAAGTAAAGCGCGCCCAAGCGGCGGTATTTAATGCCAGACTGGTTGCAGAAACTCAGCTACAGCAACTCGATTACGCCAAATTAGCGTTAAGCATGATGTGGGGCGAGTCTAGGGTAAATTTTGTTTCATTACAGGGCAGTTTGTTCGCTTTTACTGATGATGTCGCACTTGAGCCTTTATTTGAGAAAGTGAAATATAGCCCAGCTATTACCGCTTTTTTAACTCAGGCACAGCTTAAAGAGGCCGAGTTACGCTTTGCTAAAACCCAGTCTAGCAGCGATATCAGCTGGTCGGTTGGTGTAAAGCAATTTCAGCAAACTAATGATATGGCATTGACCGCCGGTTTTAGTATGCCGCTGTTTAATGGTGAGCGTAACACTGGTGCCGTGCTTTCGGCACAAGCCGCAAAAGAGCAAGTACTCGCCAACAGAGAAGTGGCACTTTTAGAGTTATATGGCCAACTGTATCGTGCTTATGCCAGCCGTAAACAAGCGATAATGACTGTTAACCGCCTACAGGCAAGCGTGATCCCCACCTTAACCTCAGCCCTTGAAGATACCAAACAAGCCTATGAACAGGGGCTTTACAGCTATCTTGATTATTTAACTGCCCGAGAAGAACTGCTATTTGCTCGCCGTGCGTTAATTGATGCAGCGGCCTCTGCATTGCGTTATGGCGTCGATATTGAGCAGCTGATTGCTGAGCCATTACCTGCTTCTCAACATACCTTCTTCAATGATTTTTCCAAGACTGCTGACTTTTCTAACGCAGCTAATGTTTCTAATGCTGCTACAGGACAAACCAAATGAACGCGACCTTATTAAATAAATTCTCCTCAGTTCACCTTGCTGTTGTTGCTGCAGTTGCATTGATGATTAGCAGCACTGTTAACGCTTCAGCTGAACACAGCCATGAGCCTGTAAATGGCCATGAGCCTGAGCATAAACATGAAGTTGCGCATCAAGAGCAAACAGCGCACACCAATCAGCATCAAGACGAGCATGATAGCCATGGTGATGAGCATAGCGATGAACATGGCCATAATGACGGTCATCAAGACGAACATAGTGGTCACGATGATGAGCATGGTGATGAGCACGGTCACGACGAGCATGAAGAGGGCAGAGTTCATATCAGCGCCGAGCAAATTGTAGCCTCGGGTATTGCGACAGAGCTTGCTGCAGCGGGCGATATCAA
Source organism: Shewanella sp. 0m-8 (assembly GCF_052977265.1). NCBI lineage: Bacteria > Pseudomonadati > Pseudomonadota > Gammaproteobacteria > Alteromonadales > Shewanellaceae > Shewanella > Shewanella sp. 0m-8. The sequence goes on from NZ_JBRIMB010000065.1 coordinate 18,262, forward strand.
ACAAACATTGACGGTATATGGCCGTGCAGTAGTGCCAGAGGCGGCCAGCAGTGAAATCCGCGCCCGTTTTGCAGGCTTAATCACCCGCATGAATGTAACCGTTGGCGATAGCGTTAAAGCCGGGCAAGTGGTAGCTGAAGTCGAGTCAAACTCTAGCTTAAAACGCTACTCGATTAAGGCGCCGATCTCCGGAGTGGTGGTGAGCCGCACTGCTAATACTGGCGAAATGGCCACTGATAATGTGCTGCTGACCATTATCGATGACAGTCAGCTTTGGGCGCAGTATCAAATCTTCCCTGGCCAACTAAGCAAGGTTGCTGTTGGGCAGGCGCTTAGCATTTCTGCTCAGCAGCTAACAGCGGCTTCGAGTATCCAATATCTACTCAATTCAACAAACGGTGACAACATTAAGCTCGCTCGTGCGCCACTCGATAACAGCAGCGGCCAATGGGCGGTAGGGGCTTTGTTATCAGGCAAACTGACGCTGAGTAAACAAGCGGTGACGTTAACGATAGATAACCGCGCACTGCAGGAGTCAGAAGGCCAGCAAGTAGTGTTTATCCGCAATGAAGAGGGTTTTGAAAAGCGTGTGGTAACACTTGGTCAAAGCGATAGCCAAATGAGTGAAGTGTTGTCTGGTCTTGAGGGCGGTGAAGAATACGCGATAGACAATAGTTTTCTATTAAAAGCCGATCTTGAGAAATCAAGCGCAGCCCACGTTCACTAAAGGAGACGTCAATGATTGAGTCAGTATTGCGTCTTGCGATAAATAGACGCTGGATGATGATGTTCCTAGCCATGCTGTTAGTCGCAGTGGGGCTGTGGAGTTATCAAAAATTACCGATTGATGCGGTGCCGGATATTACCAATGTGCAGGTACAAATAAGTACCCGAGCAGAAGGTTATTCACCGCAAGAAACCGAGCAACGAATTACCTATCCGATCGAAAATGCGCTGATGGGGATCCCGCAGTTATCTTACACCCGCTCGCTATCGCGCTATGGTTTATCGCAAGTGACCGTAGTGTTTGATGAGGGCACAGATCTGTACTTTGCACGTAACTTGATTAATGAGCGCTTAAACGCGATCAAGGGTAAGTTACCCGCCGAGATTGAACCTGAGATGGGGCCGATCTCGACCGGGCTCGGTGAGATCTACATGTACACCATCGAAGCGCTGCCTAATGCTAAACAAGCTGATGGCCGTGAATTTGACGCGACAGCATTAAGAGAGATCCAAGATTGGATCATTAAACCTCAGCTGGCACAGGTGCCTGGTGTTACCGAGATCAACACTATTGGTGGTTATGACAAGGAGTACCACATCACGCCATTGCCAACCAATATGCTGCAATACGGTGTGTCATTTGTCGATATTAAGCTGGCGCTGCAAAGCAGTAATAGCAATCGTGGTGCTGGTTTTATTGAGCGAGATGGCCAGCAACTGACAGTGCGATCTGCTGCGCAGCTAAAGAGCATTAGCGATATTGAGCAAGTGGTGATTAAGCATATTGATAGCGCACCAATCTTTATAGCTGATGTTGCAGAAGTTGGCATCGGTAAGGCGCTGCGCACCGGCGCTGCAACCCGTGACGGCAAAGAAACGGTACTCGGTAGTGCCATGATGTTGGTGGGTGAAAACTCACGTCAGGTATCACTCGCAGTAGCCGCCAAGCTTGAAGATATTAAAGCATCGCTACCTGATGGCATTAAAGTTGAAGCGGTTTACGATCGCACCACTTTGGTGGACAAAGCGGTATACACGGTACAGAAAAACCTAGTAGAAGGCGCGTTGTTGGTTATCGTGGTGCTGTTTATTCTACTGGGTAACGCTAGAGCGGCACTCATTACCGCGGCGGTTATTCCGCTGGCGATGTTGGCAACGATGACGGGCATGGTACAAGCGGGCGTTTCGGCTAACCTGATGAGCCTTGGTGCACTCGATTTTGGTCTGATTGTCGATGGCGCAGTGATTATTGTTGAAAACGCGATTCGCAGGCTGGGTCAGGCGCAAGCGCAAAATGGTGGTCATGTATTGCCACGTAAACAACGTTTGCAGTTAGTGTTTGAAGCCACCAATGAGGTGATCCGCCCAAGCTTGTTTGGCGTGCTGATTATTACCGTGGTGTATATCCCGCTATTTAGCCTTACAGGCGTAGAAGGCAAGATGTTCCACCCAATGGCGGCAACCGTGGTGATGGCACTGTTAGCAGCATTAGTCTTGTCGTTAACACTGGTGCCTGCAGCAGTTGCTCTGTTTATGACGGGTAAAGTGAGCGAAAAAGAGAGCCGTGTCATTACCGCCACTAAGTCGCTATACAAGCCTCTGTTAATCGGTGCGATGAAGCTACGCTGGTTAGTGCTTGGCGCGGCTATGGCATTAGTTGGTTTCTCTATTTGGCTGGCAACAACCCTAGGCTCTGAGTTTATCCCACAGCTCAATGAAGAAGATATCTTGTTGCAAGCTATCCGTATTCCGGGGACTGGGCTGGAGCAATCCGTTGATATGCAGATCTTACTAGAAGATCGCATCAAACACTTCCCACAGGTGTTAAATGTATTTTCTAAGATCGGTACGCCAGAGGTGGCAAATGATCCTATGCCGCCAAATATCGCCGACACCTTTATTATGCTAAAGCCGCGTAATGAATGGCCTAATCCTAAGATGAGTCATGACGCTTTGGCGGCAGATATCGTTGCTGCGGTTTCTGGGCAGCCGGGAAATAACTTTGAGCTAACTCAGCCGATCGAAATGCGCTTTAATGAATTGATCTCGGGAGTGCGTGCCGATCTGGGTATTAAGGTTGTTGGCGATGATCTCGATCAGTTATTAGCTTCAGCTAACGCGATCCATGAAGTGCTAGAAAAGATCGATGGCGTTGCCGATCTGCAAGTTGAGCAAGTAACGGGTTTGCCAATGCTATCGATCCAGCCTGATCGCATGGCGTTAGCACGTTTTGGTTTAACGGTTGATGAGTTACAGGACTTTGTTGCTACCGCTATTGGTGGCGAGCAAGCAGGACTTATCTTTGAGGGCGATCGCCGCTTTAAAATCGTGGTGCGTTTACCAGAATTGATCCGCAAAGACGTTGAGCACTTGCACGAGCTGCCAATCATGTTGCCATCTGGGAAATATGTACCGTTATCTGAAGTGGCGACGTTAGATATTGCGCCATCGCCTAACCAGATCAGCCGTGAAAACGGTAAGCGTCGCATTGTAGTCACTGCTAACGTCCGTGGTCGCGACTTGGGCACCTTTGTCAGTGAAGCTAGACAGCAAATTGCCGAGCAAGTGGATATCCCTGCCGGTTACTGGCTGGAATATGGCGGCACCTTTGAGCAGCTTGAATCGGCAAGTCAGCGCTTATCGATTGTAGTGCCATTAACGCTGGCGCTTATTCTGGGCTTGTTGGTGATGGCCTTTAGTTCGGTCAAAGATGCCTTGATTATCTTTACGGGCATTCCATTAGCGCTAACAGGCGGGGTCATTTCACTTTGGTTACGAGACATGCCATTGTCGATCTCGGCAGGCGTGGGCTTTATTGCGCTCTCGGGTGTAGCGGTGCTTAATGGCTTAGTGTTGCTTAGCTTTATTCGTCAGCTCTACCAAGAAAAGGGCGAGCTGATGACAGCGATTATTGATGGTGCATTAATAAGACTGCGCCCAGTACTGATGACGGCCTTAGTGGCAGGGCTTGGCTTTGTGCCTATGGCGCTGAATATTGGTACAGGTGCAGAAGTGCAGCGCCCCATTGCCACAGTGGTAATTGGCGGTATTATCTCATCGACGTTATTAACTCTGTTTGTATTGCCTATTCTGTACCGTATGGCACACCAGCGCGGTGAGCATCGCAAGAGTGAGAATAAGCGAGCCAATGCTGAAAAACTTGAGCAAGCGCCTGTTTAAGCTAATGTTTAACAAGTGCTAGTTAGTTTTACCAAAGCGTGAAAAACAAAAGCCCTGCAGTTGCAGGGCTTTTTCTATTCGCTTTAAAGCTAAATTTAGAATTCAGTCTAGAACCATATCTAGAGCTAATTCCTAACTTATAGCAATTACTTGCTTTGAGTCATAAGCCAGTTACTTAGTAAACGTACGCCGTGGCCTGTACCGCCTGCTGGAGTAACACCCACATCTTTTGCCGCTAATGCGCTGCCAGCAATATCTAAGTGAGCCCACTTAGTATCGCCGGTAAACTGCTGTAAGAATACCGCAGCAGTCGTGGCACCTGGGCCGCCATAACCGGCATTTTTTAGGTCTGCAATCGGACTTTTAAGTAAGTCTTCATAAGCTAGCGGTAAGCGCCATAGTTTTTCATCTACGGCTTGACCAGAGAAGCTCAGTTCATCGACTAAGGTGTCGTCATCACTAAATACTGCTGTGTAGCGTTTACCTAGCGCACGTACCTTAGAGCCCGTTAGCGTAGCAACGTCTACCATTACCTGTGGTTGATAGTATTCGCGGGCGTACCACATGCCGTCAGCAAGGATTAAGCGGCCTTCAGCATCAGTATTAAGCACTTCAACGCTTAAGCCTTCTGCTGTCATTAATACATCACCTGGAGCAAGTGCGGTCTCAGACACCATGTTGGCTGCCAGAGGCATAACGGCTACCACGTTCACATCTGCTTTTTGCAGTGCCATCGCTTTTATGGCGCCCAGTACAGCAGCGGCACCCGCCATGTCTGACTTCATACGCGAGATAGAGTCGCCTGAGGCTTTAATGTTGTAGCCGCCCGAGTCAAAGGTGATGCCTTTACCAACCAGTGCGATAGGCGCATCGTCATTGCCTTGCCAGTGAGCAACCACTAAGCGGGCTCCTTCTAAAGAGCCGCGGCCAACAGCGTGCAGCGCACCCATACCAAGTTTTTCGATTTTCTTCGGCTCAAGTACTGTGACTTTTACGCCAAGCTTTTTAAGCTCTTTTGCCGCATTGGCAAAATCAACGGGCGTCATCTCAGTAGGTGTTTCTGAGGTGAGGTCGCGGGCTAGAAACACGCCTTGCTCAATTGCTGCAAGTTGGGCGTATTGCTTGTCTGCATCTTTTGGCTTGCTGACGGCAATGGTGTAATTCTTCTCAGCGGGCTTCTTGTCTGAAAAGTATTTATCGAACTTGTAAGCGCGCAGGTTAATACCGTGAGCCAGTTGTGCACCAAAGCTCGCATTGCTGCTAGCATCAGAGATCCCTGATGTCAGTAGCTGGATGTTATCGGTTTTAATACCGCTAAAGTGGGCAGTAATTTCTGCGCCAAGCTTATTGACTTCACCTGGGGTTAGCTCTGCTTCATCACCTACACCTATTACCACAAGGCGTTTAGCATTAATCCCCGTAGGCATTAAAATCTCAACGATTTGCTTCTTTTCGCCAGTAAATTCTTGCAGTGCCAAGGCATTGCTAATTTGCTGCTTTGATTGTTTATCTAGCTTGGTAAGGGCGCTTGATGCATTTTCGCCTGCTTGGAAGACGACTAAGGTGTCGATATTGTTTGCTGGTTTCTCTACAAAAGAAAAGGTTTCGGCGTGAGCTGAATAGCTAGTTAACAGGCTTAAGCTTAATGCACTGGTTAGCAGGGTTTTCTTGGTTAGCATAATGTCCTCTATCGGGATTTAGTTCTGCGATCGGGTTTTGCCAAAGGCGTCGCAGCTTCTTTTTGTTGTAGTTGTCGTTATTGTTTTTATTGGCACTTTCTTGCGTTAATCGCAGAAGGCTGTGCAATTTATCATTTTTTGAATTAACAACTAAGTTAAAACTTGTTAGGAATTGTCACATGGTTTGCGAGTCTACAAGGTAAAAATTAGCCGAAGCTGAAAGAAAAGACCGTGCTGAAATTTATTTCAATGATTTCTATAGAAGATTTATAAAATTATACCGTGGAGTAGATGGCTATAAACGCAGGCAATGTTGTTCCACTATTTGGGCTCACATAATAAATATGAAAATGCTGCTGAAGTTATTTGCTGATTCTGTAGATCTAAAGTTGAGCATTAATCAGCTAGGCCTTAGGTAAGTATTGCAAGATCCTAGACGACTGCTGTTTTTTACGGCAGAAGGGTAATTATCGGGATTTTTCAGATGGAAACGCTAAAAAAGTAAGATGTTAAGGACGCATTATCTAATTAATAATCATTATCAGTCAAAAGTAGTACCTTGTGAATTCTATGTTTCTGCTTGTGATGTTTTGTTGTTGTTTTTGCTGTTGTTTTCATTTTGCTGTAGTGGTAGTTTGCCGCCCATGTAACAGATTGTTAATTATTATCGCTGTCGATGTAGTCGTTAAGTGTCATTAATTATAACTCTGATTCTGACGAATCCCCACAAAAAGATAAACAGAAATAATGAGATAGGCAAAATAATAAGGAACATTCATGGCATTCGGT
>NZ_JBRIMB010000066.1:0-23802 GCF_052977265.1 Shewanella sp. 0m-8
CACCGAATGCCATGAATGTTCCTTATTATTTTGCCTATCTCATTATTTCTGTTTATCTTTTTGTGGGGATTCGTCAGGGACAGTCTTACCTTTGCTTAGTGAAACAGCCTATAATCGAGGTAATCCGCTGATTACTAATCTAGACAAATCGCTAGTTCAGAATATCCAACATTGAGCTGGCTGACATAGTTAGCTCAATTCTGTCCCTTTATGATTTTAGCCCTCCAACTCTCTCATATCTTATTGTTCTGAAATTGCCCTACTAAAATTTATTCGATTGAGTTGATGACTTAGCGTTCCGCTTTAAGGCGATATTATACTTCCTAGTTTATTTAACCTATTGATCACTAATTGAAGCGATATGACTAAGAGTGCATTATCTAAGAGTAAACGACGAAAATTTGTCGGCTAATAAGGGTTAGAATTATGAGGAAGCAATGGAGTATATCTGTCAAGACTGTATAGATGTTAAGGCTATACGTGAGGAAGTAGAACGACTTAATAAAGGTAACGGACAATGTTGTTATTGTCTCAATACTGCACTCGTAGCTGATAAAAGTGACATATTTTCATTTATAGAAAACAATTTTTTTGAGTCGCTGATGCCTATCAATGAATGCAGCCAAATGGAACAGGCGTCATTTTGGTATGGGAGTGACGATCTTGGTGTCTCTGAAATATGGGAGCATCTACAGAATCTAGATTTAGGTAATGATCAATTAGAGAACGATTTATCAGATTACTTATCTAAAGGTATCCCCACATCTGAAAACCTCTTTGTGATAGATGATGGAACATTAGAAGAAAATCAATATGAAGCAAAGTGGCAGGGATTTATAAAGTCCATTTCTCATGGGCAACGTTTCTTTAATTCTGACGTTAAATCGTTTTTAGATGATCTTTTCTCAGTGCTCCATTGCGACAATGTAATTAACGACGAAATTTGTAGTTTGCTAGAACCAAATGTGTCACTTTTCAGAGCCCGTGTCGCTAACACCAAAGCAGAGCGTGAAGCAATTATTAGTAACCCTTCTAGTCAACTTGGTCCCGTACCACCTACTTTGGCTAGTGAACAGAGAATGACTCCAACGGGTATTTCAGCTTTATATGCAGCTAAAGAACGTGAAACATGTTTTAGTGAGGTTCGTGCCATTACTGGCGACATGGTTATCTCTGGAGAGTTTGTAGTAAATCGACCTTTAAAGTTATTAGACCTTCGAAAACTAGATCGGTTAAGTCAAACTGGCTTTCATATATTTGAGCCAAGCTTTAGAGAAAAATCGCATAAAAGTCAGTTTCTTAGGCGACTTATGTTTTTGTTATCTAGACCTGCATCAAATCGTAAGAACTCAAGCTACTTAGAAACTCAAGTAGTGTTTGAATACTTTAGGGTAAACTTTGCAAACGATATATCGGGTTTAGTGTTCTCTTCTGTTCAGACAGGTTTAGCTGGTGTTAATGTTGTGCTGTTTCCTGAAATTTCGGGGGTGAATACGTTTCAATATGAGTCTGGTTTAGAACTCAATTTTAGCGAATGGCATCAACCAGAGCTTGGTTATTATTCTTATACAAAACAGGCAGAAAAAATTAACTCAAACCTTGAAACAGGTTCAGCTTTGAATTTTGTCAGTGGTAGTTTGAAGTTACATTATATAAAAGCAGTCAAGACGGTCTCTAAGGAGCTAGATCTGTACATCCCATATCATGAACAATAATTCATACAAACATTTAAGGCTTCAAGATACTTTTTCTAACCCTGATTTTACACGTTAGACTCCATACTCTAACGTGTTTCTGTCCAGAAATAAGTTTGTAACATCTGAAGTAGCCAATTCGGAGAGATGAATGCTGAGATGTGAATACGGCAGTGACCTTCGGCAGCAGGGAAGCTGTCGTAGAGGCTATAGGGACACTTCTTACGAAATCAAAAGCCGCGCCGAGTCACTGAAGTGTTCGCACATTCAGCAACAGGCTATAAATCTAATGAAACAGAAAATCTAGAACAGGCATAACTCTTTCAAAGCACGAATCTCACCACGAAGCGCTTCGCTTTCACGGAGGTCACGGAGAAGATCGTAGAGCAAAAGATTAAAATGTTTGATGACAAGCCTTTTACTGTTTGTTCTAGCTGTTGCTTTTCTTCGTGTAGCGTAGCGCTCCGTGTCCCAATAACATCCGTGTTTAACGGCCAGTTCGCTATCCCTAGCTCTCGCTTATTAGCACATGGCTTCGCCATATTCGCCGTGGTGAATAGCTTTTACCAAAATGGTTTAGCTTATACTTTTAGTTTTAGAAGCTTACTTTACAGGGCTTAATCTGACACGGGTTGAGTTTAAGCAATACCCATCATCATCTTTCTTATATTCACAATCTGGCTAAATTCGCTCATCTCTTTAGAAGACAGTTTGCTTGCCATCGGGATCTTAGCTTTCATTGAGTCCACCGGACGACCATTGATATGAAACTCGTAATGCAAATGCGGGCCGGTTACTCGCCCAGTATTCCCTGATAGTGCGATAACCTGGCCCCGTGACACGCGCTGACCTTTATGCACCAGTGCTTTTGATAAGTGTAAATAGCGGGTACGGTACTTATTGCCGTGGTCTATCACCACGTATTTACCTGCAAATCGATGATCGGTAACCAAAGATACAATGCCATCTCCTGGTGCGACGATTTTAGTCCCTATGGGTAGCGCAAAATCAGTCCCGTTGTGTGGTGAATTTCTGCCCGTGACTGGGTGGTGACGATGAGGGTTGAATCGAGAACTTATACGATAATTTTTAGCCAGAGGAATACGCTGAAATGCACGCGCTAAACTTTGGCCTTGTTCATCATAAAAGTTACCGTCGGTATGCTGATAGGCATTAATACTGCTAGAGCCTCTATCGATGGTCACACCCAAAACATGGCTATTACCCGTCGCTTCTCCGTCGATAAACTGATCGTTCATCAATACTGAGAACTTATCACCAGCGCGAAGATCGCGGGCGAAGTTGAGCTTCTCTTTTAGCAAGGATTCGACACGTTGGATCTCTGCGGCATTGAGTCCCATTTTTTTGGCTGAAACATAAAATGAGCCATGGATCTGGCCTGAGATGGCGCGATCTCGCCAAATACCTTCGATATTAATTTCGTCAACGTTAAATGAACCGTCATCGAAACGGGTAAAAATCACCTGCCTCGCGGCATTAAAATAAAGACTTAGTTTTTGCAGTTCACCGGCGTCATTTAACCAAAACTGAATGTTGTTACCAGGCATTAACGTATCTAACGCCAATACATTTAAGTCCGCTTCTAGTACACGGTACATGGTTTGTTGATCCACGCCGCCCTGCTCAAACAAGCCACTTAGTGTATCGCCTTTAACGATCTCTTTTTGGAATGCCGGTGCTGGTTCTAACAACTCGCTACTAGGCAGAGCCACGTTTTGAGAAAGAATCGACTCGATATCGAGCTGAACCGGAATGCGCTGAGGCAATAGCTCATGATTGCTTGGTATTAATGTGGCAGCGCCAATCACCAATACCGAACCTAAAAGGACTTTCCGATGTAAAACAGATAGCCCCGAGAAACGGTTTTTAGACATATTTGAAAAAGAAAATTTACTTGCGCGCAACCTGTGCCTCAACTTTCATTATTATGATTATCTATTTGCCCCAAAAACCCCTTCAAAACGAGGTTTGATGCCAAGTTATATCAAAAATAATTCAATTTACAAACTGTTCAACCGCACAAATTGATGACTACACCATGATAAGTTACAAACTGAGCGTGGTAACCCTGTTGTATTTGTTCAATAAACATACCGACACAACAGGATTACGCCACTTCGCTCTAGAAGAGCTATAACTTGTGAATTAAGGCAGTACTATGCTCACTTCACTGCCGATAGCAGTCTTGTTGATATCGATACGCGTCGCTATCTGCTCCTTCATCTCAGACACATGAGAGATCACCCCTATCATGCGGCCCGATGATTGCAAATCCATCAAGGTCCGAATAGCAAGATCAAGCGAGTCTTGATCTAAACTACCAAAGCCTTCGTCGATAAATAACGTATCGAGTTTTATGCCACCAGCGTAAGCCTGTACAACATCGGACAGGCCTAGTGCCATAGACAAAGCCGCCATAAAGCTCTCACCACCACTTAAGGTCGCCACAGGGCGAACTTTTGAGGTATAGGCATCTTCGACTTCAAGTTCGAGTCCTGACGCCTTATTGCCCTTGGCGCGATCCTCTTTACGCAGCAATCGATAGCGTCCTTTACTCATCAGCTGTAGACGATGACTCGCCTCAAGCAACACATCATCAAGCAGCACGCTTAGAACGAAACGTTGTAAGCTAATTTTATTGCCCGTTTGACCATTGGCCACTTCGGATAAGGTACCGATCACCGCGTACTCATCTTCAAGCTTCTTAGCTTTGGCATCGGCATCTTTAAGCTGCTTTTGGGTTTGTTTGAGTTGCGTTACCCTACTCTGCACGTTTTGCCAGTTTGCTTCCGCCGCTTGCTGCTCAGCTTGAATGCTAGCCAAACTGGTCTCAACATCTCCAAGCTCTGGTTTAATCTGCTGTGATAACCGGTCACTCAATTGGCTCAGTGTCGTTTGATTAGCTATACAGTCTTGCTGATATGTACTGAGAGTATCGGCTATCTCTTTAAGTGCACCAGGAGATAACAAGGCCTGAATGAGCCCCTGTTGATCACTAAAGCCTGACATCGACAGTTGCTCATTTAACGCAGATAACGCCTTGTCACCTTGCTCCCTTGCCTGAGCCACATTAGTTTGAGCCCCGGCTAAAGCAGCAGTTTGAGCGGCATCATGCTCTAACGCTTGAGTATGAGACTGACGGACTGCATTGATGTTTTGTTGTAGCGTCGTCACCTGCGACTGAACGTGGTCAATCGCCTCATTGAGTGCATCTAAACTGCGATATTGCTCAGGAATGGCAGCGGATGCTTGTTCAAGCTGTCCGTGCAGGCCTGAAACCGAACTCTGTAGTTCAGAAAAGCGGTCTCGCTCAGCATCGAGTTGGGCTTGTAACTCCCTCAGCCTTGTTTGCCAGTCCTGTATTTGTTGTCTCAGTTGAGCTAATTGCTGAGCAGCGCTATTGGCTTGATTTAACTGCTGCTGTAACTGCTGCAAGTGTAACTGCAGCGCTTCGAGTGATTGATTACTGCTTTCACCCATTCTTTGCTGTAATTCAGCTAGCTGCTTCAACTGCTCTTGATGCTTAGTGTTTAAGCCGGAATATTCAGCTCTCGCTTGATTAAGCGCCTCATTTGCCGATTCCTCACGTTGCAGAGCCTGTTGTAGCTCCTCCTCTGTTGGCAATTGCTCTGCACTTTGGGCAGGATGTGGGTGCTCGGCGCTGCCACATACTGGACACGGCTGCCCCGGGGTTAACTGCAAGGCTAAACTTGCTGCTTGGCCGCGGTGCCAAACGAGCTGCAACTGTCGATGCTGAGTTTGCGCTTCGACAAAGTGCGAGCGAAGCTGTCCGCCCTTCTCTTTGGCGAGTGTTAACGCCTGTGCTGTGTTGCCAGCCTCAATGTTAGCCTGTTGCCACTGCAGGTAACGCTCAATCAAGTCACTTTGACTACTTACGGCTTGTTGAACATTCACTTGCTCGCTAGCAGCGAGCTCTAATTGGGGAAGCTGTTGCTCTGCAAGCTGCTTTTGTGCTTCCAGCGCATCTAAAAGGCCCTTCTCTTTAATGCCCTTCTGTTTGGCTTGATCCCGCTCGAGACTTGCTTGATTGAAGCTTTTTTGCAGATGGTCTAGCCCTTGAAGTTGAGGCACCAACTGAGTTAATTTTTGCTGCTCATTCTGAGCTTGCTGCAGCTGATCCTCCAGCTCGGGTAACGCGGCAAATTGGGTGTGACTTAAACTAAGCGCCTGTTCACTTTGCAGCTTGGCAGATTGTGCCTTTGTGACTGCGGCTTGTGCCTGTGTCACCTCGACGTCGCGGGCAAGTGAAACATCTAACACAGGTTTGATTTGCTGTGCTTTTTGGCCGCTCTCAAGCCTTACTTTATCTTGCTCAATAGCGGGCTTTTGTTCATCGAGTAAGGCTGCTGTTTGTTTTAGTTTATCCAGTACATCAAAATCATTAACCAATAATTTAGCCGACTCAAACTGCTTATTGGCGTTAATCAGCGCAAGCTGGCTCTGCTCTTTAAGCACTAATGCTTGAGCAAGCTGTGGCTCGAGTGTCAGCAGTTCATCATTTAGCGCGTCATCGGACTCAAGTTCGATATTGTGCAGCATGCCATCACGTTTGTTACGGTGATCTCGCACTTCAGTTTTAATTGCTGCAGCCTGAAACTTTAATTTGTCTTCAATTTTACGATAAATCTGTGTTTGAAAGAGCTGGCTAAAAATCTTCTCTCTGTCTTTAGAGTCTGCCATTAACAGTTCGCGAAACTTGCCTTGTGGCAACACCATCACCTGACGGAACTGATCGGCATCAAGGCCGGTAAGGCTTTCTATTTCAGCGGTGGCCTCTGAGACTTTACTCGCCACCAGCAAATGTTCACTACCATCGCTATCGATGCGGTACAGCTGAGCTTCTGGCTTTTGCACCGTGTATCCGTCGCCACTCTTTTTAGCCCGTTGCTGCTCTGGCACACGGCGGATGCGGTACTGTTTATCGCCCAAAGCAAAACTAAAGGTGACTTCGGTCAACAGGCTATCTGCTGCTAGGTCACAGCGCATCTGGCTGCCCTCGCGCTCATCGCCTGTGGTCTTGCCATATAGCGCAAAGCAGATTGCATCTAAAAGCGTGGTTTTGCCCGCCCCCGTTGGACCATTGATTAAAAATAACGGGTTAGAACCTAATGCGGAAAAGTCGGTCACTTGAGTCGACGCAAAGGGGCCGAACGCTGACATTTCTAAAGTAAGAGGTCTCATGAGGTACGCTCCATTTTATGTAACTCATCGATTGCACTGGTCATTGCCAGCTTTTGCGCCTCGGTCATTGGTTCACCTGACACTTGAGTAAAAAAGTCGGTAAACATGTCTAATTCGCCCTTCTTAATATGATCTCGGCTTAGCTCAACCTTGCTACTATCGCTCATTAAGCCGGTACGCTCTAGGTGCAGTACATTCGGGTACACACTTCTGAGTTTACCCATGGCATCTAAAATGGCGGTTTTATCACTCAGTCTCACCATCAAGTAATCGTCACGATTCACATCGGTTTTGCCTTGCTCTAATAAGTCTTGCAATAAGCCTTCGATAATTCGCACATCTCGCATGGCCGATAGCGGCAATAACTCAAAGCGAGCTTTGCCATCTGAATCTAATTCAACCAAGGTGACCGATTTGTTTTGATGCTGCTCACTGAATGAGTACTTAAGCATTGAGCCCGAATACCTGACATGTTCAGCACCTTTATATTGCGGCCCATGTAGATGCCCCAGAGCAGTGTAATTAAAGTCATTAAACAGCTTTGGCGAGACTTTATCGGCGCCGCCAATGCTCAGTGGACGTTCAGACTCAGACTCACTGCCACCATCGAGAAAGCAGTGACTAATCACGACTTTGGGCAGTCCTTGGCTATCGTGTTCCTGCACCTGCTCAAGCAGTTTCACCATCGCCTCTTCATGAGTACTCACTTCACACTCAAACACATGACGAACAGTGGCCGGATCGGCATAAGGCAGACCATAAAACATGGCATTTCCCTGCTTACCTTTAAGCTCGATGGGCCTAATTTCTTGAGTTAGCGGGCCGACAATATGCAGGCCGCTATCGTTCATCTGCCTTGAAGCAAAACCCAAGCGTTCGTGACCATCATGGTTACCCGCTATCATAATCAGTGGGATCTCAAGCTCATTCACCAGACGATTCACGACCTCATCCAATAAAGCAACCGCTGCAGCTGGCGGAATAGATCTGTCATAGATATCACCCGCGACAACTACAGCATCAACATCATGGGTTTTAGCGAGTTCGACAATCTGGTTTAAAACAAAGCGCTGATCATCGAGCAAACTCTGGTTATGAAGTTGTCTGCCGATATGCCAGTCAGAAGTATGGATAAATTTCATGCGTTCTCGTTTAAAAATGAGGAGGATATAGGAGAGTGTCTGTGCAGACTTTCCGTTAATTTTCTGTTTAGCTTTCTACTTAGCTTTCTACTTAGTTTTCTACTTAGTTTTCTAAACAGTTTCAGTTTGGCTGTACGTTTTGATAATAGTAAGAAAACTGAACCATTTGCACAATAGCCTATACCTAACAGATAAGGCCTAGATCGCAGCGAATAGTGAAGTTCGGTGTATCAATAACACACCAACCCACAGGGCTCTTGTTTAAATTTAATCGAGCAATTGCACAAATAATTTACGATTTCCTAAGCAAAATATGACCTATGCCAAATTAGTCACTAAAAATTAAAAAAATGAGTGCGTTTTATTCTGAGTATTGTTACTACAGGCATACATAAGCAATAGTGGTACTAGATAGCATGCAGTTTTCAACGTTTGGTGAAAAATTTAATCGATACTCTGGCATAACTCAGTTAATGGATGATCTTAATGAGGGATTACGCACACCCGGCGCAATTATGCTCGGCGGTGGTAATCCGGCTTCTATTCCTGCCATGCAAGATTATTTTCACCAAGCAACGGCCGATATGCTGGCCAATGGCGAGCTGGTCGCGGCATTAGGTAACTACGATGGCCCTCAAGGAAAAGATACCTTCTTAAATGCCTTAGCATCGTTATTGCACGACACCTACGGCTGGGACATCAGCCCAAAGAATATCAGCCTGACCAATGGCAGCCAAAGCGCCTTCTTCTATCTGTTCAATTTGCTGGCAGGTAAGCAAACAGATGGCAGCCATAAGAAAATTTTATTACCACTGGCACCTGAATACATCGGCTACAACGATACCGGCTTAGATGATGATATTTTTGTTTCTTACCGCCCCGAGATTGAGATGCTAGAAAACCGCATGTTTAAGTACCATGTGGACTTTGAGCAGCTAGCCATCGACGACTCTGTCGCTGCGATATGCGTGTCTCGCCCAACGAATCCAACGGGTAACGTACTCACTGATGCTGAAGTAGCAAAGCTCGATGAACTAGCGCGTGCTAACGGGGTGCCGCTTATCATTGATAACGCCTATGGTACGCCTTTCCCTAATATTATTTTCGAAGACGTGACCCCGTTTTGGAACAGCAACACCATATTGTGTATGAGCCTATCTAAGCTTGGTCTACCGGGCGTTCGCTGTGGCATTGTGATAGCGAACGAAGAGATAACCCAAGCACTGTCTAACCTTAATGCCATCATTAGCCTAGCACCAGGTGGATTTGGCCCCGCTATCGCCAAGCATATGATTGAGTCTGGTGATTTGCTGCAGTTGAGCGAAAACGTCATCAAGCCTTTCTATCAACAAAAGTCTGAGTTTGCGGTCGCCTTATTGCAACAATCGATTACCGATAGCCGATTTAAAATTCATAAACCTGAAGGTGCTATGTTCCTCTGGCTCTGGTTTGATAAGTTACCTATCACCACCATGGAGCTGTATAGCCGACTAAAAGCGCGCGGTGTACTCATTGTCCCCGGCGAGTATTTTTTCTTTGGATTAGAGGAAGATTGGGAGCATGCTCATCAGTGCTTACGCATGAACTATGTGCAAGATGAAGCTAAAATGCGGGCTGGCATCGCCATTATTAGCGAAGAAGTAACAAAAGCTTACGCTGAAACCTCTCAAAACTGATCGAAAAAACGAGTCGATGGCATCTACTTATATAAAGCTGTTCATATCACAGCTTTATATAAGGCTTTCATATGACAACTTAAATATTTGACTATTCACGCCACCATTTAAATAGATGCAGTAACGCAAAGGCGCCATGGGCAAAGAAATAAATCTGAATAAATGTCACACAGAGCTTATGAACTGACAGAAGTAATTCGCTTGGACCACTAATATTAACGACTAAAAACCACATTCCACCCGTTGTTAAAGCAAGCAGCAAAGCGAGCAGCCCTAATCCTTCTACGGTTGCAGCTAATCCTGCAGGCTTAGGCTCTGGAAGCCTTCCCTTTAACAAGCACTCAATATCTTCTTTAATCCCTTCGTAACGTCCAAAAAACCACGGATACAGATCGAGTAATTTACGCCGCATAATAACTTTTATGGCAAAAATAATGCTTAAGGGAAACAACACCAATCCGGCATAAATATGAATAAATGCAAGATCTGCAATATTATCCAGTTGGGTGTCACCATGTACATGCATTAGTGAACTAGAAATCAGCTGAAATAACACTCCAATCATGACAGCAAAGTGCAGGTACTTCTCTAGAAAAGGTAGCGACTTAAAAAGCACTTTAATCCCTTGTCTTAATTTCACATTCATTTCTATAAGCCCTCCCTCTAGCAATAGTTATTAATAGATTAGTCATGAAATTCTCAAGCTGTTCGTAAAATTCGACATTTAGCTCATTTGTTTAACTGAATGTCAGTCCACTCCCCCATCGATGCTCACATACAAGTAATATATCGTATTGTTTTATGCTTAATTTCTTAAAACATCTGCCCAAAGCAATGGGTTAGCCTCACAAACAGTAACAAATACGCCATTTAATTTAACTTATAAAATCAGTTAATTGCCACAAAAAACTATAGCTCAGTCTATTTTTTTGAGATAATAAATATTCCCTTACTTATCAATACCTCATCAACAGGCGAATCAACGAATCCATCAACTCCCCCACCAACGAGCTAACTAAATAGCGAATCAAATAACTAATCAAATAGTTAATTTTGATATTTTCCTGTCGCCTTAACCTGTAATCAATGACTCAACTTTTAAAGCCTAATAACCTTCGGGTAACACTCATACTCATCGTAAGGCCTCTTCTGTAAAACCTATTCATGGATAGATTTTACAGAAAGCAACTTTGCTTTTGGTTATGGGAAAATAAAATGAAAAAACTGATACTTGCTGTTGTTGTCAGCAATCTATTGGCAGGCTGTTTCGGCAGCGATAGCTCAAAAGACCCAAGCGTACCGAGTATTCCACCAAGCGATCTGATCCCGGCTAAAAAGACATATCAGGGTAGCTTATTACTCAGTGGCAAACGGTTATCAGGACAGGTAAGCTGTAATGGTCAACCCTTAGGTGACACTGGTATTTTCACATTTACAGATGGTGATAATGTCAGTTGCGCTTATGGCTCGATAGAGCTGCTCAATAAAGACATTCCTTTGCCAGAGGGGTGGAGCCGTGACAGTCATAACGCTATGGCATTAGACATGCAAAATGACTGGACTCATGCAATAAGCATTGCCGATGGCGCAAAGGTCATGACAAAAGTCAGTACCTGCCCCGCTATCACTAATGAGATCTGTTTAGATGAACTAGACAGCTTTGATATCGCTCCCCTTTTTTCAGGTGGCAATAGTACAGAAATTGAAGCGTTTTTAAACCCGCCTGCGGCAGAAGAAACCGATGAAATTGATAAAGCGCCTAGTTCACATGTCGACAACACGTTAACCCCAGAAGTCACTGCAGGCGCCAAACCAGATATCAATGCGGGTTTTGTGTCAGCGGCCGCTGAAGATGCCTACAGCTACAAGCCAAGTGAAGAAGGGCGCATTCTCACAGAAAGTGTGCTGTCTGATAAACAGGGAACGCCTCTTGCTGGAGTCAATTACTACAGCAAATCATCGCGCGGGATCACCGACTCAAGCGGAGTCATGTCTTACCTTTGGGGCGAGACAATTACCCTAGGTTTAGATACCTTCACTTTCGGTTCCGTAAAAGGTAATCAAATTGAATATCAGCTGACTGATGTGTCTAATAGTGAAATCGTTAAACAAAATATTGATACATTAATAGCCCGTTATGCCACCGATAACGGTGACAGCGTTTCTTTTGGTGAGCATGTGCACCAAGTGTTTGCACAATACCCTAACGCCATTAATGAAATCATTAAACTCAATCTACCTAACGGCGCGCAAATCGAGGATACTCAGTATCGCGTGCCTAACGAATTTAACGCGCAGTTTGAAACTGGATTAGCACAAATCATTGATGCAGAGCTAAATCAGGCGCGAGCGTTAAACCATCTTGCTACGCCAGTTTTACGCAATAGCCAGTATGTGACTAAGACCTTGCAGCAACTCTATACTGACGTTGACCAGTTCCATGTTTTTCATGACAACTCGTCTTTTTATGGTGAGGTGGGTTATGCACGCTTTATGCGTTCAATGAACACATCAAATACTGCGTTTCCGGTACTGATGCCTCGCAACGATGTTAACTACTGGCTGCCATTTGGGTCAGAGCAAGCTTATCAACGTAACGATGGCTTCCCTTATGTGACTGACGCTAAAATTATTGATGCGAGCTCTGATGTGCTCCTCAAGCGACCTGAAATCGTAGGTGAAGACACCGCAACCTATAACTTGCCCGTTGTCACCGCTGGTGAAATTGGCCAAGGTAATGTCGTGTTTATGGGCAACAGCATGTACCCAAACATTTTAAGTCATCCGTCAAACTATTGGGCCGGTGGTGAAGAGGCGGGTAAAGACAACGGCAGCATGCCGCTATTTTTTAAAAACATGTTCACTTGGTTTGCCCCTCAATATCAACATGGCAATACTTCAGTTAATGTCGGTTCAAACATTAATAAGGTTTGGAAATCGAACATTAACTCTAACCAAACGTATGATTTCTTTATCGACGATTCATACAAATTAAATGTTGAGTCACTCGCTTCAGGCAGTTATGACGGACTTGAGCCACAGACTACGCCAATCTTAATTTTACAAGCCTATGAAACCGGCCTATTTGGTGATGGCATGAGCGTAAAAGTACTTGCCGACATCACTAAGCCATTACTTTCTGCGACAGATATTACGGCGTTGATTAAGTACATCAACGCAGGCGGAAATGTATTGTTCATGGACGGGATTGAGCAATTAAATCCTGAGCCCATTGCGCGCCTAGCTGATACTGCAGGGATCTCTTTAGGTGGCGCAAACCTTGCGCGCACAAGGCAAGGTTACTGCGGTGAAAGCTATTACTGTCAAGCCCCAAGCCCTAACCCACGTGCGAGCTTACAAGACACACTAGTCACTTATGAAAAGTTTGATGACATGTCAAAGTTTGTTGTTAACGCTGACGGTACGGTGACTTTTCCATCGCCTATCGATAAACCTCAGTTCGGCATTGCTCAATACAAAACCCAGGATGTTAATGGAGAAGAGCGCAATAACTTCGCATTTTTCAGCGTTAAAACTGAAGAGCAACGTTTGGCTGCCGTGGCGACAATCCAAACCGCTTTCCCAAAAGTCAAAGAGTGCACTGATGCGAGTTATGACTATGAAATAGGCTGTATCGAAACCCGTCAAGGGCATGGCTATACCACAGGAGGCACGTATTTCAGACCACGATTTACCCGTTATGAGATTAGCCCCGATGTGGTAAATACTATGGTTAAAGCCGCTAACCTTGGGGCTAACGTTGAAAAACTCTATCAACACGAAATTTACTACCGCAGTAAAGGCAGTCAAGGTACCCGTCTATCATTAAATGAGTTGAATCAAACATATGACAACTTATCCGTCTGGCTGTGGAATGACGAGCAATACTCCTATAACGCTGAAGTGCAAGATGAGCTAGGTTTTAAGAAGGCGACTGAATTCTTAAACTGTTACACCTCAAACCAGCATCAGCCTGATAATGCCTGTGCCACTGAAACCGAGGCTAAACTAAAAAGCTACCACATGCTAACGGATAGTGGTGAGCTAAACCCAAGCTACCCATTAAACTATCAAGAAAAACCACTCACCAGGATCATGCTTGGCCGTTCATATTGGGACAATGAGATAAGTGTTGATACGTCTATTTACCCTGGAAATACCAGCGCTAGTGGCGGCAATGCTAGCGTACACATTGAAACGTTCAATAATGCTGTCGTAGGTACGGCAAATAACATGCAATCCACCGGGTTATGGGCCGTTAAGCGAGGCGTTGTGACCGTCAGTGGTAATCATGGCGCAACGATTACAGTGGCTCTTGTGGATGATGTCACGGGTAAGCATGAACATGAACTGGCATTAAAGCGCCCTTCTCGAGTGCAAAAGTCTTGGTCCCATACAGCAGGTGCAACAACTGAAATTATTGCCCCTTATGGCGGACTCATCTATATAAAGCCTGCATCGACACAAACTCACAATCAAGTTGAGTTTAGCTTTACAGGCGTATTAGAAGCATCTCTTTGGAAAAATGGTCTATGGCAAAATCCAATAAACCTTGATGTGCCACTTGCAGAAATCAATAGCGGCCACTTTGTTTACACAACCCCGGTTAATAATGTTACTGACACTAATATTCAAGCATTTGCCGATGGTATGAATGATTTTGCTGAAAAAGCCAGTGATTTCCACGCGCGAAATAACACCCTGGGCAATATGCGCTTTACCGGGGAGTTATTGCCTGAGCACTCTCATCGCTTTGTTAATGATGTGCAAATATCAATTGGTGCTGCGCACTCTGGATACCCAGTAATGAGCACCAGCTACAATCGAGATGCCAATACCATCCCGACCCAACCTGAAAATGACTGGTTATTGTGGCATGAAGTCGGCCATAACTTGGCTGCTGCGCCGTTTAATGTCAAAGGTGCAACTGAAGTTGCCAACAACTTGCTCGCTCTGTACATGCAAAATCATCGAGATAACGGTAACGGAGAAATGGATCGGGTAAAGACTGATATTCAAAAAGCACCTATGCTGATCAGCCGAGATCACGGCCATGTATGGAGCCATGGTAATGCAGGTTCACGCCTAGTGATGTTTGCACAATTAAAAGTATGGGCTGAAACTCACTTTAACATTGCAGATCATTTTGATGGCCAAACAGTGCCATCTTACTATGGCCAAGATGAAGGCTGGAACATGATAATTATGATGCACCGTGAAGCTAGAAACAGTGACAACCAATCGTGTTCGTCGCAAAACTCTAATCGCTTAAATGAGGGTGATTTACTGATGGCTTGTGCCTCAGAGGTGTCGGGATATGACCTCTCAAGCTTCTTTGAAGCATGGAACCCAAGTGAGGTGTCGGTCGTCACTGCAGATGGAAGCCGAGATTATCAAGGTGGTATTACTGCAAAAGGCCTTAATTATGTGCAGTCTTTAGCGCTACCAGTCCCAGAGCAAAAACCTGAAGCCATTGATAGCATTCACTTGCATTGACCATATTCATTTTCATTGACCATATTCATTTTCATTGATCTGATTAGTCATTAATTTAAAGCCCCTTATACAACTAAGGGGCTTTTTTAAAACCTCCGCACAATACTCTGTCAATACGCGTCAGCTTACAAATAGTCAATGCTGTTACCCCATCTATTTGTTTAGATAACTTTAAGCCTAACGCGCTGCAGACAAGTTCACGTCGAAAAGAAAGTGAGATATTCGTTTTAATTAAACCACTTTCGTGATGCAGATCACCCTTTCAAATACTGATTTAACTAACAATTGTATTAACTCATTGCACTGTATTCGAAATGCAATAGAACAATGAAAAGATAAGGGGTCGTTTAAGGCACATCATTGGCCTTTAACTTTTATCGGACTTTACACGGATGAACGTAATGACTTAGAGCAAAAAAGTAATTTTCAATTCATGTGCTATTTTTTACATAGTGGTTTTTTTGTTTAAAAAACTGTAAGCCTAAAGCAAACAAAACCACTGCATAACAAATACCTTAATCACTGACTGGCTAAGTATCGTTTGTTAGCTCTACTAGAGAACAAACAACTTAGAACGATTTAATACATATTTGAGAGAAAAATATGAAACAAACAGAAAAAAAAGGGATCAGTATATTTGCCTTAGCGATGCTTAACATTGTTGCTGTGGTGAGTTTACGAGGGTTACCCGCAGAAGCTGAATATGGGTTGAGTTCAATATTTTATTATATTTTTGCCGCTATTGTTTTTTTAGTGCCTGTTTCTTTAGTCGCTGCCGAGCTAGCAACGGGTTGGTCGGAAAAAGGAGGGATATTCCGCTGGGTAGGTGAGGCATTTGGCCCCAAACTTGCCCTAATTGCCATTTTCATGCTTTGGATTGAGGTAACAGTTTGGTTCCCAACCGCGTTAACTTTTGGTTCGGTATCTCTTGCGTTTATGGGCCCAGACCAAACATGGGATCAATCCTTATCCGAAAATAAATTCTTTGTTCTTGGTATTGTGCTTGCCATTTATTGGCTAGCAACATTTGTCGCCCTACGTGGCACAGAAGCCTTCTCAAAACTTGCTAAATGGGGTGGTTTAGTCGGTACTGTTATTCCAGGTATTATCCTTATCGTATTAGGTTTTTCATATCTTTTTGCAGGTAATACGCCACAAATCGAATTAGCTTGGAAAGATGTTATTCCCGATTTTTCTAACTTTAATAACGTTGTTCTTGCAGCCAGTATTTTCCTCTTCTATGCCGGTATGGAAATGAACGCTATCCACGTTAAAGAAGTTGATAATGCTCCTCGAAATTACCCTATTGCCATTGGTATTGCGGCATTAGGTACAGTGTTAGTTTTCGTCTTAGGTACGTTGGCAATTGCTTTTGTTATTCCTCAGTCAGAGATTAACTTAACCCAGAGTTTATTAGTGGCCTATCACGACATGTTTGTTTGGGCTGGAATTGGCTGGGCTGCACCTGTGATGGCCGCCTGTTTAGCGCTTGGCGTATTAGCAGGGGTTGTTGGCTGGGTTGCAGGCCCATCTTCGGCATTGCTTGTGGTCGCAAAAGGCGGTTACCTTCCTCGCTTTTGGCAGCAAACCAATAAGCATGGCATGGCTACGCACATCATGATGGCGCAGGCGCTGCTGGTTACATTAATTTCAACGGTTTTTGTAGTCTTACCTTCAGTGCAAGCGGCTTACCAAATCTTAAGCCAGTTAACGATTGTGCTCTATCTCATCATGTACTTAATGATGTTTGCCGCAGCCATTTACTTACGCTACAGCCAGCCTAATCGTCCTCGCCCTTATAAGATTCCAGGTGGCAGTGCCGGTATGTGGTTGATTGCAGGTTTAGGCTTTATTGGCTCATTAACCGCTTTCCTGTTCTCATTCATTCCACCATCACAAATCGCAGTCGGAAGTCCCGAAACCTTTGTCGCTATTTTGGTGATACTCACTATCGTCTTTGTCTCAATCCCCTTGTTTATTTATAAAGCACGTAAACCACATTGGCGCGATCCTGAAGTCACGGACTTTGCACCTTTCACTTGGGAAATTGAAGATAAGCATCCTGGTGTGATTAATACATCCGATAAAGTGACTCACACGTTACATCAGCCTAACTAACTCGTTTGCAAGCAGTCGAATTCGAGTAGTTAAAGATAAACATTCGAGGATAAATGATGGTCTTATTAGCCGATGTTATGCAGCAAGCATACGACAAGTACAAAGACAAACATGGCGGAAAAAATGCGTCTTATATTCCGTACTTAGCACAAGTGCCTTCAGAGTTAACCGGAATCGCTTTTGTGTCTGTTAACGGTGAAATCACCTCCTTTGGTGACAGTGACTATCACTTTGCGATTGAATCAATCTCAAAAGTGATTACCTTAGCCTTAGCATTAGAAGAATCCGGCAGTGAAGCAGTCCATAGCAAAATTGGCGCAGATCCAACAGGACTACCTTTCAACTCTGTTCTTGCACTAGAGATGCATAATGGCAAGCCGCTCACGCCTCTAGTGAATGCTGGAGCGATTGCAACGGTGAGTTTAATCAAGGCGGATGACAAAGAGCAACGCTGGCAAAAAATTCTCGACTGTCAGTCACGCTTCACTAACAGTGCGACTCAATTATCCGATGAGGTTAATCAATCAGAGCAAACAACGAATACTCACAATCAAGCTATCTCTTTACTATTAAAGTCAGCTGGCAATATGTATAGCGATCCCCTTGAGGCTTGTGATGTTTACACGCGTCAATGCTCAACGTTAATTAACTGCATAGAGCTTGCAACAATGGGAGCCACGCTTGCTAATAGTGGATTTAATCCATGTAGCAAACAAACCGTTATCCACTCAAAAAACGTGTCGCATATTCTTGCCGATATGATGATGGAGGGGCTATATGAGCGCTCAGGAGACTGGGCTTATGATGTGGGAGTACCGGGTAAAAGCGGCGTGGGCGGCGGTCTTGTTGCTGTTATCCCTAATGTTGGTGCACTTGCCAGCTTCTCGCCTCCTTTAGATCCTGCCGGAAACAGTGTCAAAGGACAGCTGATGATAAAACATATCTGCCGTTTAATGGGCTGGAATATGTTTCACACTCAGATTGAGCAGTAATTAGTTCAAAACACCGTATTAAACCATCCCCAAAAAAGACTCAGAGAGTGCTCAACCGGCACTCTCTGACGCTCTTAAAATTCATCGTTCCCTCAGTCACAAAAGCTAAGCTAGCAGTAAGCCTTTTGGCATTGATTAGCTATACAACTGACTAGACTTACAATTCCATCACAGTGAACACACCATTTAAATTAGCTTACAAAATCAACCCTCGCCTAGGCTGGGGTTGGGGCGTAAACAAAACAAAAAACAACAGGCAAAAATTAACAATAAAATACTCAGCAAGCAGTAAACCTACAGACTAATATCATTTACAAGCCGCGAATTAATAGACAATTTTACTGCCGCCAATTGCCGAGGAGACATCATGCCCTTATCGAACAAAGAAAAGGCCATCGCCCTGTTAAACAGTATTCAAAGTGGCAGTAACGCGCCAATTGCCTACATCAATCCGAATAAATACATCCAACATAATCTAGATATTGCTGATGGATTAGCTGGATTTGGTGCCGTCATGAAAAATGCACCCGCTGGCGGATTTAAAGTTAAGGTTGTGCGCGCCTTTGAAGATGGTGATTACGTATTTACCCATAGCGACTACGATTTTTTTGGTGAAAAAATTGGCATTGATATCTTTAGATTTGAAGATGGGCTTATTGTTGAACACTGGGATAATTTAATCGCAAAAAGTCCACAGCCCAACCCAAGTGGCCATACTCAAATCGATGGTCAAACGACGCTAACCGATCTTGATAAGACCGATGCGAATAAAGCCACTGCCAAGGGGTTCATCACCACCGTATTAGTGGGACAACAATTTGACCAGGCACCAAACTTTGTTGACGCCAATAATTACACCCAGCACCACCCCGACATTGCAGATAACCTTTCAGGGCTCGCTATGGCGCTGCAGCATATGGGCGAGAATGGGATCCACATGCTCTATGATGTTAATCATATTACCTTAGGTGAAGGCAACTTTACTTTAGCTGTGAGTGAAGGCAATTTTGCCGGTAACCCTACCGCCTACTTTGATCTGTTGCGATTAGACAATGGCAAAATTGTAGAGCATTGGGGGGTCATGTCGACTATCCCTGATAAATCTGAATGGAAAAATGATAATGGAAAATTTGGGTTTAAATAATCAAATTGACTTCATATCAAACCGTTTATGGCTGGGCATTCATTGGCTAATAAAACGCTAAGCTGCGCTTTATATAGCAATGGATGCCCTGCGACTAACTAACACAAACAAGGTGAGTTAAAGATTTAGCTCCGACCAAAATCTGACAAACATAGCGCTGAACACTAAGGTATAAAGTGCGAATAATATTTTTGAGAATAAGTATGTTACTGACTAAATAAAACATGTTAAGCATGTGATTTATAGCCATCAAAGGGAAGTGTATATCCTTATGTTATTAAAGCATTATTTATCAACTCGCCAGTACACAGAAACACTATGCGCCCCATTGGAAATTGAAGATTATGTTCCACAAGCTATTGAATATACTAGCCCGCCTAAATGGCACCTAGCCCATACAACGTGGTTTTTTGAGCGCTTAATTCTTAAGGCCTACGCTGATAATTACTGCGAATTCAATGCCGATTTTGATTTTCTATTCAACAGCTATTATCAAACGCTGGGCGAGCGCGCCATACGTTCACAGCGTGGCTTATTTACCCGCCCAACCGTTAAACAAGTCTATCTATATCGACAATATGTTGATGAGCAGATGCGTCTGTTATTGAGCTGCCCCCTCTCAGATGAGCTCTATGATCTTGTCACATTAGGCATCAATCATGAACAGCAACACCAAGAGTTATTAATAACTGATTTAAAATATATGCTGGCATTAAATCCACTCTATCCGGAGTATTCACCCGAGTTTACCCTCGTTACAGATACGAACCAACGAGATGGCTGGACTCGAATCAAAGAAGGAATGTATGACATTGGCCATCAGCAACAATCTTTTTGCTATGACAATGAACTAGGGCTGCACAAGGTTTGGCTATCGAAGTTTCAAATCGCAAATGCATTGGTGACTAATGGCGAATATATCGCATTTATTGAAGATGGCGGCTATACCCAGTTTAGCTATTGGTTAGATGAAGGCTGGGAATGGCTCAAATCAGAACAGATTAGCGCTCCTCTTTATTGGAAAAAAATCAACGACCAATGGCATTACTACACCCTAGCAGGACTTAAGTTACTCGACCCCAATGCGATTCTTGCTCATATCTCCTTTTATGAGGCCAATGCTTTTGCCTGCTGGAAGAAGATGCGTTTACCTACAGAGTTTGAATGGGAAGCGGCATCACAACACCTTGATTGGGGCAAACGCTGGGAGTGGACATCCTCCGCCTACCAAGCTTATCCAGGATTTCAAATAAGTGCTGGCGCTGTCGGTGAATACAACGGCAAATTCATGGTAAACCAAATGGTACTTCGCGGCGCGTCTGTTGCTACCGCTAAGAGTCACCAACGTTACACTTACCGCAATTTTTTTCATCCGCATTTGCAGTGGCAATTGTCAGGAATACGCTTGGTAAAAGATCATGATTAAACAATTTATTGATGACGTAAATAACGGCCTAAGTCAGTCACAAAAACAGCTACCCTCTAAATATTTCTATGACAAAAAAGGCGATGAGCTGTTTGTTAAAATTATGAGTTTAAAAGAGTACTATCTGACAAGATCTGAAATGGAGATCTTTAGCGAACAGGTGCACAGCATTATCGCTGCCCTAAAGCTTGAACAATCGAGCTACTTTGAACTTATCGAGCTTGGCGCTGGCGATGGCACTAAAACCCGGAAATTACTGCAAGCGTTATCCGATGAAGGTTACCAATATGATTATATGCCCATTGATATCTCTAAAAATGCATTAGATAAGCTTGAGCACTCACTCGCTAAGGAGTTGCCCAATGTCTGTGTTAAACAACAACATGGGGATTACTTTTCAATTCTAGAGTCATTAAGAAATAGCCATCATCCCAAGGTATTGCTGTTTTTAGGCTCCAATCTTGGCAACATGCCTGACAATACTGCGACAGAGTTTATCTATAATCTGGGTAAAAGCCTCTGTGATGGTGATAAATTACTGATTGGCCTAGATATGGTTAAGTCCGCAGATATTGTGCTACCCGCTTATAATGACCAACAAGGAGTCACCCGAGATTTTAATCTCAATCTACTTCAGCGGATCAATACCGAACTCGATGCTGACTTTAATCTTGAATTATTCGACCATAGCCCTGAATACACTGAGCAAGAAGGAATAGCAAAGAGCTACCTTAAGAGTTTATGCGATCAGAGCGTCAGCATTAAGGCCACAGGAAAGGTTTATCAATTCAGTACAGGCGAAAAAATTCATACCGAAATATCCCGTAAATACAGTGATGCGATTTTTGACCGCATTTTGTCTCCGACCGATTTCGTCATTACCAGCAAGTTCACTGACAGTCAGCAGTACTTTGCCGATTATATTTTAACTCGCGTATGTACTAAACCCAATAAATGAATATCGCAAAGCAACAGTCAAGTGCGAACAATCTCCAAGAATTGGGGTTATTGGGGCTGGGGAGTCGAACAACCCAGTTCTATTTCGAGCAATTAAATCGCCAATATCATGCTCACTTCTCTAAAGATAGCACCTGCCCTTTACTGCTGTTAAATACCAACTTTGACGAATTTAATCCCTACTTACCCGATCAACATAGCAAACTACAACCTGCCTTAATTCGCTATTTAGAACGATTGCAGCGTATTAATGTACAACGCGTCATTATTCCCAATATTACCTTGCACGAGTGTGTCGACTACATCCAATTAGATGATGGGAAGTACCCAGAGATTATTAATCCGATAGCGGCAACCATTGAGCGGCTAAAAGAGGATAAACAATGGCAAGTCGTGCTTATAGGCTCCTTTTACAGTATGAATTCCAGCAAACTTTTCAAGCAATTTAATGATGCTGGGATTGCTGTGACAGTGCCTAGCGAGCAAATAATGCGGAGGATTGATGCTATTCGTAAACGTGTATATCGCTATTGTGAACATGAGCAAGACAGTGATGAGCTATTAACCTTAATCGCAAGCTATCAAGCTCACAGCGCCGTTGTAATTGCGTGCACTGAACTATCTATTGTCTCCCAAGCTAAATCGGCGTCGATTTACGATATGGTGACGATTCAATTGCACGAGGCCATCAAGCCACTTTTATAGCTCAAGCTTATGCAGACTGACGACACTAAGGAGTTCACCACTATGAGTATAAAACTATGAGTATGAAACTAGAAAACGCCAAAAACCTTTACCTTAAGGGGATTAGAGATGGCCACCCTAGAGAAGCCGTCACAGCTTATACCGGAGATCGCTATACTCAACACAGCACAGGGGTTGGTGATGGCATTGAGGGATTTGTTGCCTTCTTTGAGCCTTTTATTAAGCGCTGCCCTGTAAGAGATATCCAAGTTATTCGCGCTATTGTCGACGGCCAATATGTTTTTTGCCATGTTTACCAAAGCCTCAACAATGGTGAAGCAAAATGGGTCACAGCCGATCTATTTGATACCGACAGTAATGACAAGATTATTGAGCATTGGGATGTGATACAAGAATATGCAGAACATACCGTATCAGGGCGCAGTATGATAGATGGCCCCACGACAGTTGAAGACTTGCAGAAAACCGATGCAAACAAAGCTCTGGTCAGTCAGTTTTGTCAGGAGATTTTAATCGATGGCAAAGTCGATACCATCGACCAGTTTATTTCAGAACAAGACTTCCACCAACACACCCCCTATATTGCCGATAATTTACTCGGATTGGATAAACATTTAAAACTATTGGCTGAGCAAGGGGTCAGCGAAACATATCATAAAATCCACCGTATCATCGGACAGGGAAACTTTGTAGTGGCCTTTAGCCACGTAATAAAAAATGACGCTGATTGGTGCGTATTTGATCTGTTTCGAGTCAAACATGGGAAAATCGTCGAGCATTGGGATATCCAGGAAAAGATTTTACCCAAAGCGCAATGGGGTAATAGCGGTAAATTCTAAGCTTACCTCCCCGCTTATTAGGGAGTAAGTAACTAGGTGGTAGCATGGCTATTAACATTCAAGAGATCCAAGCTAAATCAATCGTATGTGCCACTAAAGTGCCGAGTGCAGATTATGTTATAAACCCTTACACTGGCTGCCAATTTGCCTGTATGTATTGTTTTGCCAGCTTTATGGGACGATTTATTGGGGAAAAGATTAACAACTGGGGCAACTATGTCTATGTAAAAACCAATGCAGTTGAATTGATGCAAAAGGAAATATTGCGCCTATTAAAAAAATCCCCACATCCAAGGATCTCAATCAGTACTGTGTAACCGTCCGGCCAAATACATCTTCAGCTTACCGCTTTGAAGCTCTATCTTAACTCCTGACTATTACATCAGGAGT
>NZ_JBRIMB010000067.1:0-22320 GCF_052977265.1 Shewanella sp. 0m-8
TTGGTTGAGTCTTCATTACGTTTACACCGTTCTATATTAAGGGCAGTTTACCTCATATCGGTGTACAAGTTTATTAAGCCACAATAAGCCCAACGGGTTAAAGGTTAGGTTGATACTCAAACCCTGCTTGTGCTTCGCTATCACTAAAGCTAGCGATTTTTTGCTTACGCAACATGGTGCTGTTGATTAATGAGCCAGGGAACATCTCAATCGCATTGTTAAAGTCTTCTACGTTGGCATTGAAAATGCGAATTGCTGCGCCAATCTGCTCTTGTTGCTCACTTATTTCAGCCATCAGCTTCATGTACACATCAGAGGCTTTTAGCTCTGGATAAGCCTCTACCGTCACTTTAAGGCCTTGCATCAACTCATTAGTGCGCTGCTCCGCTGCGGCTAGCTTTGCGGTATCTACGCCGGCACTCATATCTGCAATCGCACTACGCAGCTGTGTCACCTGAGTTAACACCTCAGATTCATGCAGTTTATATTGCTCAACTAACTGCTCTACCATAGGAATGATTTTATTCTTCTGGCGCTCTTGAGTCAGTACCGACGCCCATGCGCGGTCTACCGCATTATGTTTACCAATAATGCCGTTATACACCATGATGATGGCAACAATGACCACAGCTACAATCACTAACCCGATAACTGAGATATCCATTTAGGTTTTCCTTTTCTATATTTTGATTAACTTGCTGATTCTTTATTTTAATTAGCTTTCAAAGCTTGCTTTTAAAAAATGAGATTTCAAATGCGTTTCCTGACTCACTTCTCTTTAGCCTTCAGTCTTTTATCATTTCAAAATGAATTACGCGCAGGCTTTGAAGTTATTGTCGCTAAAGCGCATCATTTCGTGGACTAATTCGAGCATTTGGTTCATTTGTTTTAACTCGGTATGGCCTGCTAATTCTTCAGCAAAGGCTTTGGGATTATCTAAACCGTTGACTCGTTTAACCGCTAATAGGTCATCACTCACCGCTAAACACAGTTTTCCTTGTTGGCCGAATTCTAATACTGGTTTTTTTAACTGTTTAGCAAATACAGTGAGCTTTTCCTCAACCGCAGGCGACAGCAATCGTGCTGCGCTCATCAGCTCTTTAGCATGGACTCGATATTGGTGATTAAACGCATTAGAAGCACTTTTATAGCGCTCGCCTCGGCCTTTAATGCCAAAGTCGTTGCTAATACTCATATCCTGAGCAAAAGGAAAATCTAATAACACACCATGGCGATAATAGCTGTCTCTCACCGTGCGAGTGGTGCTTTTACCATTAGCGTCGGTAGTTGTTTCAGTGCGTTTTATAATGTAGTGAAAACGATAAAGCTGATAATCGAATTGATGAATATCACCTTGATAAGTACTCTTGTAAAGACTTTGAATTTCTCGCAAATCATTACCGCGTTTAAACTCTTTAAAGCTGGCTTGCAACTCTTTAGCCAGCTTTTTGCCCTCAAATGGGACGGCTTGTAAGTTATTATTAAACAATGCATCTTTTAAAAAAATGGTATCTGACAGTTTATTGCGCCACTTCATGCGGCCTCTAAGCCACAGCAGCATAATTACGCCAACAACGCCATTATGTGCTGCAAAACCTGAGCTCGGATACCAGAAACCTAAAAACGAGGCTAAGGTTTCGAAATACATATTCCAATACCAATGCGGCCATTGCGGCAACAAATTCAGCGCCGCGCCCACAGCAGCCATCAATAGCATCCGTCCCCATTGTGGACCAGGGATAGGTAAGCACTTACCCTTGTCTTCAAAATAGCGGGTTAATGTTGCTAAGCCCAACATTGGATACCAGATCACACTGTAGCTCAATGCGCCTCTAAGAATGTGCATCACAAAATCAGGAACCACTAACCCCAACTCAAAAGCTATCGGCAATAAGGCGAAAAACAATGAAACTGCGCAGAAAAAACGATACCAGTTATCTTGGTAATCTAACGGGCCTTGGTGATGCTCGACTCCATGCACTAATGCAATCAAGTCCTCTTGGCTTTTTGCTGTTTCAACATCGGTGCGGATCGCAGCAATATTGCGAGTCACTTGAGCGTTATAAGCCAGCATGAACGTTGAACTCCGTATCTTTTACTGCTGTTGCATGTGCAGCTTGTGTGGCGTTTGCATTGCTATTGCTAGCAACACTAATATCACTTACAAAACTGGTATCACTTACAAAATTGTTATCAGACAGACGCATGAGTTCATGGATCGCTTCGAGTAGCTTTTGCACCCGCTTTAGCTCGGTATGGCCGGCAATCTCCTTATAAAACTCATCGGGCTTTGCCAGTGAATGTTTTCGCTTTTCGATAATCAGCTTACTGGTAGAGGCTATACACAAACGGCCATCAGTTGATATCTCCACCATAGGCGAGATGAAATTACGATTTAAGTCCAACAGCTTTTCTATCATTGCAGGGGTTAAAAAGCGTGCCGCAGTGGGTTTCTCACAGGCCTGTACTCGATAAATATCATTAAATGCATTCGATTCCGTTTGATACTTGTCCTGATACACTGAGCCTTTAAGTTTTACCTCATCCTCAGCATCCATGCATAAGCCTTTAGCAAAGGGAAAGTCGAGTAACATACCGTAGCGGTCGCGATCTTCATGCACGGTTTTGGTTTTATAGCCACCATTGCCATCTGAGCAGGTTTTAGTGCGTTTAACGGTGTACTGAAAGTGATAAAGCTTATAGTTAAAGCTGTGCTGCTCGCCTTGATAATACCCTGCAAACATCTGCTGAATGTCACGGGTGCCACTGCCGCGACGAAACTCTGCAAACTGCTTTTCAAGTGCGTCTAGTTTGTCTTCAGGTGCTGGCTTAGTTTGTGTTAAGCCATTATTAAATAACGCATCACACCGGAATATTTTATCTGAAAGGTGTTTACGCCAATTGGCGCGATAATCTAACCATACCCAAGTGAGTGAACTGGCGATTACCAGTATAAACCACAGCGAAAACTGATGGTCATCAATTTCCCCCACGCTAATCACATAGCCAAAACCATAGATCACAGCCCAATAGATTTTCGGCCATTCAGGTACATATATAGCGACGCCAACCATAGCGGCAATCAGTAATACAAAACTGATGGGCGTAGCCACCGGTAGCCAACCACGGTCATGGCAAAAACTCACTAACAAGGTGCTCAGTGCCACCGGGAGCCAGTAACAAGAGTCATCAATCACCAACTTGGCTACGGGCTCAACTTGTTCATACCAGAGCCGCATAAATATCAAGACGATACACAAGACGCTAGCGCTAACTAGTAGCCACTTAACAGAGTGCGTTATCTTATCGCGGTAATCCAACGGCCCAGGATGCTGTTTAACTTGAGTGATGATATCGAGCAGATCATCTTGAGAGATAGCGGCATCAACATCACTGCGTAACTTGGCAATGTGCTTGGCAACTATTTGGTTATGCTGCATTAAAATCCTTGTACAACCACAGACTTGGCAATAAAAAAGAGACGCATTATGCAGAATAAAAGCTAAAATTACAGCGGCTTAAATCACTATTTACAAAGTAGATACAGAATGAGTATTTTATAAAATATAAAACGCGTTACGGCGAGGTCCAGGGGTTGGTAAGGACTAACCTTGTGTAGGTTTTACTCATAAAAAAAGCCAACACTTTAACAGCGTCAGCCTTTGTTATTGTCTAAAAGCAGGACGAGTTAGTCCCAGAGAAACTCTCTAAAGTGCTTACGACAAACAGACTCATAACTCTCATTACCACCAATAGCAACCTGCTCACCTTCACGCATGGGTTTGCCATTGCCATCTAGGCGCACCACCATATTGGCTTTACGGCCGCAGTGACAAATGGTTTTAAGTTCTACAAGCTTGTCTGCCCAGGCGAGTAAATACTGACTGCCGCTAAACAACTCGCCTTGGAAATCTGTTTTAAGGCCATAACACAGCACGGGAATATCGAGTATGTCGACCACGTAGGTTAATTGCTTAACCTGCTCTTTGCTTAAGAATTGTGACTCATCAATCAAGATGCAGTGTAAAGTCTGCGCTTCATGACTAGTGCGTATCATGTCACTCAGGTTGTCATTACTACCAAAAACCTGAGCGTCCGTTTCAATACCAATTCGCGATGCAACTTTACCGACACAATATCGATCGTCAATTGACGCTGTCATCACTAAGGTATGCATTCCGCGTTCACGGTAATTATAAGAAGACTGCAATAACGAAGTTGATTTACCCGCATTCATCGCTGAGTAATAGAAATAGAGCTGCGCCAAACTAAGATCCTTAAAGGTGAATTCGCCGCTAGTTTATCACTATTTTCGATAAAAAATCATCTTAACAATATTGATTCAGTGAGTCGTGTCGCGAATAAAATAAGCCTTAACGCTCCCCGATAAAGCGCTCTACTTTTAAGCAACTTTAGCGGCTAATACTTACATTTCGCTTTAAACAGTTTGTTTTCACTACTTATTACATTTAAACGATGTAAAAAGTCGCTACAGGCAACGAATCACTCACTGTTCCAATATGTGACAAACACAACAAAACTCACACAAAATCCTGCACTGAAGCACAAAATCACTCAAATTAAGACACGTTTAATACGCAAATATTAGATTAGAAGCACAATTATAATAAAGGAAGTACAAATCTATGCATAAGACACTCATTGCAGCGGCTATTACCGCAACCTTAGCCTTGAGCGCTTGCTCGACCACATCAACTCAAAATAGCTCTGCGCCGATGGTGCAAACTCAAAATCCATTTCTACAAGCAAGTCAGCTTCAGTATGAAACCCCTGACTTTAGCAAGATCAATGATGAGCACTTTCAACCAGCATTAGAACTTGGGATCAAAGACCATTATCAAGAAGTGTTAGCCATTGCTAACAACTCTGACGCTGCGACGTTTGAAAATACCATCATAGCGCTTGAAAAAAGTGGTGAGCTACTGACCCGTACATCAAAGGTGTTCTACAACTTAGCCGGTACAGACAGCAACCCAACACTACGTAAAGTGCAGGGTGAAATGGCGCCCAAGATGGCCGCTCACTCAGATAACATTAATCTAAATCCAGCCCTATTTACTCGCATCGAAACACTTTATAACCAGCGCGAAAGCTTAGGATTATCAGCCGAAGAAAATCGTTTAGTTGAGGTTTACTATAAGCGCTTTGTGCGCGCAGGCGCCAAGCTAACAGAAACCCAAAAACAGCAGATCAGAGTGCTGAACGAAGAGCAATCAACGCTAACCAATGAGTTTGCTCAACGTTTAATGCGTCTAACCAAAGAAATTGCAGTGGTTGTTGACTCAAAAGAGCAACTTGCAGGTTTATCTGATAGCGCCGTTAAAGCGGCTGCTAGCGATGCAGAAGCAAGCGGACATGCTGGAAAATATCAGTTAAATATCACCAATACCACGCGCCAACCAGTACTGACTCAATTACAAGATAGAGAGCTACGCCAGCAAGTTTGGCAAGCATCTGCTAACCGTGGCCTTGAAGGGGAAAATGAAACGGCTTCATTAGTTGCCCGTCTCGCTCAACTTCGTGCCGAGCGCGCTGCGCTGTTAGGCTTTAATAGCTGGGCTGAATATCGCCTAGCACCACAGATGGCTAAAACGCCGGAAGCGGTTTACAAGATGTTCGGCTCTATGGTGCCTGCAGTGGTAAACAATACCGAAAAAGAAGCGGCAGACATCCAAGCGATGATCAATAAGACTGGCGGTAATTTTGAGTTGGCACCATGGGATTGGGCTTACTACGCAGAATTAGTACGTAAAGAAAAGTACGATTTAGATGAAAGTGCCATTCGCCCGTACTTTGAGTTTGACAGAGTACTAGAAGATGGCGTGTTCTTTACCTTAAAAGCGCTTTATGGCGTGAGCTTAACTCCGCGTCCCGATCTTCCTGTTTATCATGAGGATGTGAAAGCCTACGAAATGTTTGATGAAGATGGCACAAGTATCGCAATCTTCTACGCCGACTACTTCTCTCGTGAAGGTAAGCGCGGCGGAGCATGGATGAGCTCATTTGTTACCCAGTCAGAGCTACTTAACCAAAAGCCTGTTGTGGTTAACGTGATGAATATTAAAAAAGCCCCTAAAGGCGAGCCAACTTTTGTTAGCTACGATGAAGTCACCACCATGTTCCATGAAATGGGACACGGTACTCATGGCATGTTCTCTAAAGTAGTTTACCCTACACTTTCAGGCACGTCTGTATCACGAGATTTCGTTGAATTTCCATCCACATTTGAAGAAGATTGGGCAGCTCACCCTAAAGTGTTAGCCAACTATGCAAAACACTATGAAACTGGTGAGCCCATTCCTGAAGAGTTGCTAAGCAAACTTCTTAAGTCTCGTAGCTTTAACCAAGGCTTTGATACCTTAGAATATATGTCTGCTGCGCTGGTTGATTTAGAGTGGCACTCACTTAACGCGGATGCACCACTACAAGATGTGGCCAGCTTTGAAGCGGCAGCGCTTAAGAAGCACGGCGTAGATTTACCTGCTGTGCCGCCACGCTATAAGTCGACTTACTTTGCTCACGCCTTCCCGGGCGGATACTCTGCAAGTTATTACGCTTACATGTGGAGTGAGATTTTAGCTGCTGATGCGTTTGCCTACGTGCAAACACAAGGTGGCTTAAATCGTGAAATTGGCATGAAGTTTAGAAAGACTATCCGCGAAGTCGGTAATACCGTTGCGCCTATGGATGCCTACAAAGCCTTTAGAGGTCAAGAACCGACGACTGATGCATTGTTAGAGCGACGTGGCTTAAACTAAGCGCTATTGCGCTACAGAGGTCATACGCTGCCAGCTAAATGGGTTAGCCTAAAAACAAAAAATCCGCTCTAACTAGAGCGGATTTTTTATGGTTCTAATTTATCGAGGTGCAGCTTGCGCATATCTCAATAAGGGCTATTACCTTTATTGCTTACATTGAGAATCAGGTGAACATGCCTTGATCCGTAGCACAATAATACTGATCACAAACAATACGCTACAAGCGATTAAGCCCGCAGTAACCGATTCAGTAAAGCCGAGCACTAAGTAACCCACAATACTGATCCCCGCAACAATTAATGCGTAAGGCAATTGCGTCATAACATGGTCAATATGGTGGCAGTTCGCTCCGGTTGACGACAAAATAGTGGTATCAGAAATAGGAGAGCAATGGTCTCCAAATACCGCACCCGCAAGCACTGAAGATAGCATTGGCAACATCATGCCAGTGTGACTTCCCATCGCCATATCGGCTGCAATTGGCAGCATAATACCAAAGGTACCCCAGCTGGTGCCGGTTGAAAATGCAGTCAAACCTGCAAGAATAAAGAGCACTGCAGGAAGCATCGCAAATGGAATGTTACCCGTTGCCAAGCTCGCCATGTATTTACCGGTTTCAATCTGTCCAATCACACCCGCAATGGTCCAAGCAAACAGTAAGATATAGATTGCAGGCAGCATAGACTTAGCGCCTTCAAACAGGCCTTTAGCAATCATAGACTTAGCCACGCCTTGATAGATGACTAATGCAAGCGTTACAACTAAGCCAAGCAAAGCACCAAAGAATAGCGATGAACCTACATCGGTATTTTCAAATGCGCCAATTAGACTAAATTCTATGCCTTTAGCCGCTAATGCATCCCCACCACTGCTTACCATGAAGTAGAAAGTGGCAAAAACTAACACTGTGATTGGCAGGAATAAGCCAATAATCTTACCCGTATCCGCTTCTGGTAAACCAGAGTTAGCCCCAGGCGGTAACCCTTTAGACTCGTCGTATAAGTGGCCTTTTTGTGCGTTCAGCTCTTGCTGACGCATTGGGCCAATATCTAATCCCATTAACGCAACACAAAGCAGCAGTAACAATGCAAAGATCGCGTAGAAGTTCATCGGGATCATCTGTACGAATATGCTCAAATGCCCTGTATCGGCAAATCCATGTGCGGTTAGAATGCCGCCAATCAAGGCGATGATATAAGCACCCCAACTTGATACAGGTGAAATAACGCAAATAGGCGCGGCTGTAGAATCAAGTAAGTAGGCTAACTTAGTACGTGAAATGTAATACCTGTCGGTGAGTGGTCGTGCGACACTACCAACAACTAAACTGTTGAAGTAATCGTCAATGAAAACCACACAACCTAAAAACATGGTGAGTAGCTTAGCATCGCGCTTATTACGAATATGAGTACGAGCCCAATCAGCAAAGGCTCTTGCTGAACCACTTACCGTGATCAACGCAGTGATCATACCCAGTACCACTAAGAAACCTAAAATATATAGGTTCCAACTATTTAAAGCACCATCGTCCCATACGAGAGACAGCACTTTAGTACTTAAATATTGACCCGTTTGCATTACAGAAAAATCGGTAAGCAGTAATGCTCCCAACAAAATCCCAAAACCCAAAGAGAGCAAAACACGACGCGTGAGCATCGCCAGTACGATGGCCACTACCGGAGGTAGCAGCGATAAAGCCGAATCGGCATAGCTTATAATTGTCATTTTTAATTTCTTCGCTAAATACGAATGGAGGCCGACTGAACTGGTGGGATATAGCAGTAGATATCTGATTACACCTGTCCTATCAGTAGCGCTCCATAGCCATATTAATGGTTCGTCATTAATATAAAAATTCTTATCTTCCAGATAAGAAATACTATGGCAGTGCTGTACCTATTTGGTTACAGCCCCAGCAACTAGCCCCGATATGCTATGTCACTTCGGCACTAAATCCTTTCTCGATAGATCAGCGGTATCACCCTACTTATCGATACTAATATTTAATGCACCTCTACTTCTCAGGACGCAATTTAAGGCTAGCTCAAAAAGCGTGACGGACATAAAAACATAAGCGGCTTTAGAGATGCTACTCTAAAGCCGCTTATCGTGACACAGATCACTAACAATACCCAGTACAACTCACAGCTATTAACAGTTTACCAAACTATTAAATACAATTGACCTTGCTGTAGCAGTAATCGGTTATACCAAGTTCCATTTACAGCAGTGCGATTAATTTTGGCACAGCTTCAAAAAGATCGGCTTCAAGACCATAATCTGCCACTTGGAAAATCGGAGCTTCTGGATCTTTGTTGATAGCAACAATCACCTTTGAATCCTTCATGCCAGCCAAGTGCTGAATCGCGCCTGAAATACCCACAGCAATGTATAAATCTGGCGCAACAATTTTACCGGTTTGGCCTACTTGTAAGTCGTTTGGTACGTAGCCTGCATCAACTGCCGCACGAGATGCGCCAAGCGCGCCACCTAACTTATCAGCCAGTTGCTCTAAAATAGCGAAGTTTTCACTATTTCCTAGCGCGCGGCCACCCGACACCACTACCGATGCACTGCCAAGCTCTGGACGCTCAGATTCCGTTAGGCTTTGAGTCACAAACTCTACCTGCGAAGCAAACTCTGGTGATAGTGTCACCAATCCAGCACTGCCGTCTGCAGCAACCGCGTCAAACGCGCTTGAGCGAACCGTCATGACTTTCTTGTCATCTAAACTTTGTACCGTCGCAAGGGCGTTACCCGCATAAACTGGACGAACAAAGGTGTCAGAACTCACCACTTCTATCACTTCAGAAAGCTGAGATACATCGAGTAACGCAGCAACGCGCGGCAACACATCTTTACCAAAGCTTGAAGCTGCAGCGAGTACATGTTCATAATCAGATGCGATGCTTATCATCAAGTCTGACACATTGTCCGCGAGGTGATTGGCGTATGACCCTGAGTCTGCAACCAAGACATTTCGCACACCAGCTAACTTTTGTGCTTCGCTTGCCACAGCACCACAGTTATGGCCAACGACTAATACGTCGATGTCGCCACCAATTGCCTGAGCACAGGCAACGACTTTAGCGGTATCCAGCTTTAGACTGGCGTTATCGTGTTCTGCTAATACTAAAATTGCCATTAGATCACCTTCGCTTCATTCTTTAACTTTTCAACCAACTCCTCGACAGACGCAACCATGACTCCACCACTGCGCTGGGCAGGTGGTGTGACTTTAACAATTGTCTGATGAGATTTAAGCGTGACGTCAAGATCTGCCGGCGTCAGAGTTTCAAGCGGTTTGCGCTTGGCTTTCATAATATTGGGTAACTTGGCATAACGCGGCTCATTCAGACGAAGGTCAGCGGTAACCACTGCTGGCAATGAAACGTTAACGGTCTGTAGACCACCATCAATTTCACGCGTCACAACGAGCTTATCGCCATCAAGTTTCACTTCTGAGGCAAACGTTGCTTGCGGCATTTTAGCGATAGCGGCAAGCATCTGACCTGTTTGGTTGTTATCACCGTCAATCGATTGCTTACCAAGAATAACCAGCTGTGCTTGCTCTTTTTGCTGCACGGCATGAATAAGCTTAGCGATTGATAACGGAACCAAGTCTTCATCGGTTTCAATATGGATTGCACGATCGGCGCCCAATGCAAGTGCGGTTCTTAACTGCTCTTGCGATGCTTTAGGACCAACACTTAATACGACAATTTCAGAGGCGCTTCCGGCTTCCTTTAAACGAACGGCTTCTTCAACGGCAATCTCACAAAAAGGGTTAATGGCCATTTTTAGGTTTGCGGTATCAACACCAGTATTGTCAGCGTTAACCCTGACTTTTACATTGGCATCGACGACACGTTTAACTGGCACCAATACTTTCATAGGGCTTCCTTCTTACGTCTCTTTTAATGATCGGAATTAAGTAACCTAGCAGCAATATATGCCCAGCAAAGATTACTGAAATTAGGCTCACTTTACGTGCTGTTAACGTTAACGTCAACCGAGTTTCAAACACCTGTTCACTCTAGTTGACACTAGATAACATTTGCTTGTATTAATCAGCATAAAAACATTTATTAACTCGCAATATTAGTCTCATTATTCATATCAACCATATTCGATATAAATAATTCAAAAATAATATTTGCTCCGAAGCTAAATAGTTTCTATTATTTAACTCAATAATCTAATTCCCCATTTCATTCTTAATTGGACCCGAATAATTATGAGCGATTTTCTTGAAATATTGACCCATGGTCGTCGTTTTAAAGCAGCAGTTAAAGAATTATCACTGAATGATTTAAAAGAGCTGTCAGTAAAGTTAGAAAAAATTATTGAAGAAAAAGCTTCTCAACAAGCTGAAGAGCAAGAAGCAATGGCTGAGCGTAATGCCAAAATCGAAGAGATCCGTAAGCAAATGGAAGCTATCGGATTATCTGTTGATGATATTGGTGGAGCAGCAGTGAAAGCCGCTCCTAAGAAGCGTGCTCCTCGCCCAGCTAAATATCAAATTGAAGTTGATGGCGAGATGGTTCAATGGACTGGCCAAGGTCGCATGCCTACCGTATTTAAGAGTCAACTTGAAAACGGCCGTACTATGGAAGACTTCTTGATCTAATTTCAAGTCTACCGACTAAAGCCCTGCTATATGCAGGGCTTTTTTGTTTTTACGTTAATAATATTACATTGGTCGTTACAATTGCTGCTTAGTCATTGTTAATAAGTTAGGATACCCTCACCTATTTCCTGTTTATCTAACAATAATAAGTAGAATAATGCGTAAACATATCATCACAACCCCAATCGCTTTACTTAGCTTGTTATGCAGTCACGCTGCGTTTGCTAATGAGCAACTCACTGATAACACACCAAGACTTACAGCATTAACTCATGCAGAACTGATGCTTGCCCCTGGTAAATCGTTAAAGAATGCCACCTTATTGATTGAAAATAACAAAATTAAGGCTGTTATCAAAAACAACGATATTCCTGAAGATG
This sequence comes from Shewanella sp. 0m-8, assembly GCF_052977265.1. Lineage (NCBI taxonomy): Bacteria > Pseudomonadati > Pseudomonadota > Gammaproteobacteria > Alteromonadales > Shewanellaceae > Shewanella > Shewanella sp. 0m-8. The sequence goes on from NZ_JBRIMB010000067.1 coordinate 11,790, forward strand.
CTTTTGTTATTGATTTAACGGGACATACAATATATTCAGGCTTTATCGATCCCTTTACTGAATATGCCATTGAGTATGAAAGAGAAGCCCAAGATAAATCGGGGCCTGTATATGAAATAAAGCGAATTGGCGGCAATGCGAGTAATGGCGCAATACATGCCCAAATGCAATGGTTTAATTATGTCTACCCAGATAAAGACCAAGCAAAAAAATGGATTGATAACGGCTTCACCAGTGTTCAGTCTAGTTATTTAGATGGGATCTTTAGAGGACAAGGCGTGACAATATCATTAGCTGATAAAAAAGCTAACGATGTTATTTATAATGCACAGACAAGTCAGTTTATGGCCTTTAACAAAGGTTCATCTGTTCAAGATTATCCACAATCCTTAATGGGTAGTCTGGCATTAATAAGACAAACCTTCTCTGACGCTAAATGGTATAACGAAAATAAGAATAAAACCGCCTCTAGTAACGAGGTAGAATTTAATATTGCCTTAGAACGCTTAGGTGACCCAAAAAAACAACACTTTATCTTTGAGACTAAAAACCTCAATAACCAATTACGTGCAGCTCGATTATTAAACGAACATAACTTTAGCGGAAGCTTAATTGGTAACGGCAGTGAATATGCAAGGCTTTCTGAATTAAAGTCCTACCCCTTTAGTCTCGTTTTACCCTTAAATTACCCAGCAGCTCCAAAAATAACCGACGGTGACAGTGAGCGAGAGGTGAGTCTTGCCTCTTTAAGACACTGGGAACGTGCCCCGAGTAATCTCGCTATGGTGGCAAATGCAGAAATCCCCTTTGCATTAACTCAATATGGAATAGAATCCGATAAATTTTGGCCAAGGCTTAAACTCGCACTGACGAGAGGTTTATCTGAAGAAGCTGCACTGGCAGCGCTGACCACTGACGCCGCTGAAATTTCGGGAATTGATCACTTAGCCGGTAAGTTAGAGCCTGGCTTTATGGCTGATTTGGTGATCACCGATGGTAATATTTTTGATGACGGTAAAATTGTCAGTATTTGGTTACAAGGTGAAGAGCAGCAAGTCATCAATCGAGACCGAGCACTACTCGATCATGCCTATCAAATACAGATAGACGAATTAACCTTTGACCTTAATATCAGTCAATTCCCATCGCTAAGTGGTACTCTCTCAAGTGGCGAAAACGATATAAACCTTGCCAATCTGGACTATCAGTTAGGTCGCCTAAGCTTTAGCGCTGATCTTTCCAAGGCCGGCATAGAAGGTGTGAGTCGCTTTACGCTATGGTTAGATAACCAAGGATTAAGAGGCCGGTTACTCGATGGCAATAACCAAGCTATCCCCTTTGGCGGAATAAAGCTTGAGCCCATGGCCACCACAGACAATAGTGACAATGGTAATAAAGACAACGTAAAGCTTATATCCAAACAAACCTCCCCCAATGTGGCGTATGGCTTAAATGAGCAACCCGCACTTGATAAAGTGCATATTAAGAATGCCACCATCTGGACATCTGATGAGAGTGGCGTGTTAGTCAATAATGATTTGATTATTTCTCGGGGAAAAATTGAAGAGATAGGTCAAAATCTTAAAACACCTTCTGGCTACACCACTATTGATGCCACAGGGAAACACCTTACTGCTGGTATTATCGATGAGCATTCTCATATTGCCCTTAATGGCGGCACGAATGAGGGTACCGATGCGATAACCTCTGAGGTACGTATTGGCGATGTGATCAATCCAGACGATATTGCTATTTACCGAGGCCTTGCTGGCGGTGTTACCACAGTGCAGCTCCTACACGGCAGCGCTAACCCCATTGGCGGCCAAGCACAGATCATTCAGCTTAAGTGGGGTGATAATGCCCAGCAGCTTAAATTTGAAGGTGCACCAGCAAGTATTAAATTTGCCTTAGGTGAAAACGTAAAACAGAGTAATTGGGGTGATGCTTTCACCCGCCGATTCCCTCAAAGCCGTATCGGGGTCAAATCGCTGTTTAGTGAAGCCTTCAATGAAGCCCTTGCCTACCGCAAAGCACAAACGGATTATAACAAGATGCGTTCAAGCGAGCGTAGACGTACCGTTGCACCGCAATATAACTACCGCTTAGAGGCCATTGCTGAAGTACTTGAGCAAACTCGTAATATCCATATTCATTCTTATGTGCAATCTGAAATATTAATGTTCCTGCGTCTTGCTGAAGCGTATAACTTTAAGGTCAGCACCTTTACCCATATTCTTGAAGGTTACAAAGTTGCCGAAGAGATGGCTAAACATGGTGCTCATGCTTCTACCTTCTCTGATTGGTGGGCGTACAAATTTGAAGTCTATGATGCTATTCCACAAAATACCTGCTTAATGCAAGACAAAGGCGTACTCACCAGCATCAACTCCGATGACTATGAGATGCAGCGCAGACTTAACCAAGAAGCGGCAAAGTCGATGATGTATTGCGGTATGTCAGCAGAAGATGCCTGGAAGATGATCACCATCAACCCAGCTATTCAGCTTGGTATCGACGCGCAGGTCGGTTCATTGGTTGAAGATAAACAAGCCGATGTTGTGCTATGGGATAACCCGCCACTATCAGTCTATGCCAAGGTGGATTCGACCTGGATTAACGGCCGCCGCTATTTTGATCGTGAACAAGACAAAGTAGCGCAAATTGACGTCGTAACAGAACGCGCGGCGTTAATTCAAAAAGTCCTGCGCAGCGATGATGTCCATAAACAAGGTGAAAACCCCATTGATTTAACAGAGCCAGAATGGCACTGCGATACCCACTTCAACGCATGGCAACAGTCAGCGACAGGAGCACTGTAATGAAGTTAAATACCTCTTTTAAACATAGCGTTTTTATGCAGGCCGCAGCCCTGCTAAGCCTGCCTTTTTGTTTTATGGCAAACGCCCATGACATGCTACCGGCAAAGGCACAAAGCCAGACCATACTGTTTACTAACGCAACGGTGCACACTGTCACTCATGGCGTAATGCAAGACAGCGACGTGCTGATTGCTGATGGTAAAGTCATTGCCGTCGGGCAAGATTTAGATGCGGCCAAAACGAACGTTGCAGAGCCCGCTGGCAATGCCTCATCCAATGCACCATTAAATTCAACATTAGACGCAGGAGCAAGCCCAGATCACTCACTGCTGCTTGTTGGCGCCGAAATTATCGATGCCAGCGGTAAGCATCTGTATCCAGGACTCATCGCCCTAGATACCACCATGGGATTAATTGAAGTTGAAATGATGCGTCCCAGTAATGATGCCTATGAAGTGGGTTATATCAATCCGCAATTAGAAGCGATTAGCGCATTTAATCCGGATTCTGAGATTATCCCCACGGTGCGCGTTAACGGCATTACTCACGCCCAAGTCGTGCCACAAGGCGACGGTTTAGCTGGTCAGTCGGCATTGGTGTCAATGGACAGCTGGACCATTGAGGATGCCTTAGTTGAATCAAATAAGCAGTTTCACCTTTACTGGCCACATGTTCGCTGGTTATCAAAAGAGGCGGATAAGCGTAAAGAACAGTTAGCGGATCTCAAGCGTAGACTCGATACCGTCTACAGTGCTTTTGCCGATGGCAAGCGCTATCAACTCGCTGATAAAGCCGACAAGGTCAATACGATTGACCTTAGGTGGCAGGCGCTTGCTCCTTTATACGAAGGTAATGCACAACTATTTATTCATGCGCAGTCACAAAAGCAGATTGAAGAGGCGATAGCTTTAGCTAAGCTTTATGACTTTAACATCGTCATAGTCGGTGGATACGATGCCTGGCGAGTGGCTGACGCCTTAGCGGAAGTGAATGCTAAGGTGGTTTACAATCAAACCCTAGCACTGCCTAAACGCAATGATGAACCTATTGATCTCGCCTTTAAGATCCCCGCATTGTTAAAACAAGCACAAGTCCCCTTTGCGCTCGCTTTTTCATCTGACTGGAATAGTAGAAACTTACCTTTTGCAGCCGGACAGGCCGCAGCATATGGTTTAACCAAAGAGGATGCGCTTAAAAGTATCACTTTAGATGCTGCAAAAGTATTAGATATTAATGACATGGGGGCTATCGCACCTGGATTTAAAGCCAATCTAATCTTAGCAACGGGTGATATATTGGATCCTATGCATGCAGGTATTGAATCTGTTTATATTGATGGCCGAAAAATTGATCTTAATAATCGTCATCAACAGCTTTATCAAAAGTATCTAAAGCGCTAGAATTTCAAACTTATAGCGCAACGAAAGCTTAATCGTGAAAAAGTGCTCTTTATGAGCACTTTTTTATTAATGGCTTGAGTGAGCAACGGCATTTTAACCTCAATAATAAGACAGGCCCGCCACCATGAAATATTTATTACCCTCTGCTTTTATCCTTTTGCTGAGCGGCTGTGCCGGTGAATATACCTTTAACAGCAATTTGGACAGCGATGCAATTAATGACTACTTTAAAGCATCGGACGTGACGGTTTATGAAGGTACACTGCAACCTGTAGGCCCTTTTGAGATTAAAGGTATGGTCGAAGGTGAAACCTGCCAAATATCAAACAATGATGCACCAGCCTCAATCGTTGAAGCTCGTACGCTGGCTCGCCGAGCAGCTGCAGACAAGCAAGCTAACGGGCTAGTGATAAAAAAATGTTTGTTGATTAAAGAAGCAAGCCAGAACTGTGTTAGCCGCGCGATTTGCGTTGGCCAAGCAATTGTCACCAAAAGTGACACTCAATAATTTTATTTACTCATTTTAGAAGTAACCTTAATGTCTTTTACCAGCCAGATCCAAGCAGTGGCTTTTTGCCGCACTCCCTATAAACAAAAATTTGGCATACCTAGGCAGCCAGGTTTAGTGAGTGCCGCCCGCGGTTTTGTTGAATTAGCTCCACCTTTTAATCAAATTGATGCAGTGAGAGGATTGGAACAATACTCTCATTTATGGCTGCTATTTTGTTTTCATGAAAACCTCGCTGCCGGCTGGAAAACAACGGTGCGCCCTCCAAGACTCGGTGGTAATGAAAAGCTTGGCGTATTTGCCACGCGCTCTACCTTCAGACCTAACGGTATTGGCCAGTCAGTGGTTAAGCTCCATGCTGTGCATACTCATAACGGCAAAGTTAGCCTTGAGATCTCGGGCATGGACTTGCTTGATGGCACGCCGATTATTGATATTAAGCCCTATATTCCCTTTTCTGACTCAATCGACAATGCTCAAGGGGGAATTGCCCAGGAAGCGCCAGTTTTAGCCAAGGTGAATTTTACCGAGCAAGCACTAAAACAACTTGAGCTATATCAGCAAAATCCAGCTTACCCGCACCTTGCAGAATTGATTGAAGGTGTACTGGCACAAGATCCCCGCCCTGCCTATAAAAAATCTAAAGCCGATCCTAAGCTGTATCAAGTCGCGCTATATGACTTAGATATCTTATGGGTGATAACCGATACCGGGATTGAAGTCACTGAACTTAGAGCCTCTACGGTGGGCAAAACCCAGCCACCGGCAACTCAGTCAGCTCATCAAAGCTAGATAGCCATATGAATCCGCCACCAGCAGCACAACATAAGCCTGATTATCAAACTCAGCATAAAAAGCGCCTGTCTTATATGCCATGGCTTTATTTCTCATTAAAAGAGAAGCACCTAGAATGGGCAAAACCTTGGCAAGATGATGTACAAGCCCACTTTTGTGCAGTTGAAACCGTCTCTATTGGCGAGCGCTGTTTCATCGCGCCAGAAGCGAACCTGTTTGCCGAGCCTGGTCGCAATATCACTATCGGTGAGCAATGTATGATTGCTGCCGACAGCTTCTTACATGGCCCCATTAGCCTCGGCAATGAGGTCGCGATTAATCACGGCTGCTCACTGGATGGTGGCCGCCATGGTATTACTATTGGTCATCAAACCCGTATCGCCAATAACGTGACTATTTACGCCTTTAATCACGGCATGGCGTCCGATATGCCTATCTATCAACAGCCATCTAACTCTAAAGGCGTGGTGATAGGTGAAGATGTCTGGATTGGCGCTCAAGCGGGTATTGTCGATGGCGTCACGATTGGCAATCATGCTGTCATTGGTATGGGCGCTATTGTCACTAAAGATGTGGCTGATTATGCAATTGTGGCAGGAAATCCAGCACGAGTGATTGGTGATAGGCGAGATAAGCGCTAGCCGTTTCAGTGCAACTACAACATAAAAACTAGCCTACAGGGCTTTGACTTCCTGCTGAGCAATCACTTATTTAATGTGGTTGGAATTAAGATCATCCCTTGAAAATGATTCCCCTAATCACGAAACATATTTTGGCCTTGGTATAAAGCACATTTGAGCTGTGATATTTAACCACCTATATTTATTGAGTAACCATGTAAATAGGAGGATGCGATGCGCACTCGAGATATTTTGTGCCCGATAGACTTTTCAGAAACGGCTAATCACGCACTAGGATATGCCGTCGAAATGGCAAACTTATATAGGGTAAATATTCAGTTATTAAATGTAATAGGCCTACCTTATATCGCACCAGATTTCGGCATTGTGATAAACAGCCCCGCAGAGCAACTCATAGACCCTGAACCCTATGCCAATGATAAGATGAAACAGATAGTGGCTGAAGTACGTGAAATGCTCCCAAAAGGCTTGAGGGTAAATAGCAAAATCCGCACGGGGGATGTAGTTAAGCAAATTTTAGCGGAAGCTGAAGCACAAAGAGTCGGAATGATTGTCATCGCCAGCCACGGCTATACGGGGTTATCTCACCTATTAAACTCCAACGTCGCTGAAACTATTGCAAATCAGGCTAAATGTCCTGTTCTGGTCGTTAAATAGTAGCACTCGATATTAACCGCTAGGTTATTGGCTACATCTCTGCAGTTCTGTTATGCCAATCAGTATAAGAAGTTGATCGACTCAGAGCGTTTTTTGACACTCTAATTCAAGGCGAATAGATGAGATAGTGGTTGTTCCCTTCAGAACCTATTCAGCGCAGAAGTAGGCAGCCAAAAACACTCTTTCAGTATCGGTTTACACTTTTTTACAACCACAAATTCTCCTGAGCTACATTGAGAAAACACGCACATAAACGAGCCGTAATACACGGCGTGGCGACGCTAACCCAGTCGTCATTGGTATAAAAGCAGTCACCTCTAAAACCGTTTGCAATTATGTAATTATGGAGGATTGTCCAGCTAAAACCCTGGGGGTATGCAAAGTAAAACCTAATGCTTGCGCACCGCGCTGGCTGCATTGCTCCGCGTTACGCGCGCTCTTTTAAACTAATTTTGTCATTTTCTTGAATAAATTCAATTTAAAACGGTGGTATTGCAATATTTGTTCTATCTTCAATAGTAATAATGTAAGCCCTTGACCAATTGAGAGTTATAACTATGTCACCCCATACTCAAAATCCAGCTAACTGCAATTGCATAAAATTTAACCTTCAAAGATATCCAATATCTCAAATTTAAGTTTTCCGCACTTTACTTTTTAAATAAATATATAAGATGTGTACTAACCTGGGAGTCCATTTAATGAAACAACAAAATGCGCCAACAAGTACAGCTAGGCATATGAGCCTATTTGGATTTTTTGCTCTAACCGCCACCATGGTTATGACCGTATATGAATACCCGACCTTTGCTTCATCGGGCATATCACTGGTTTTCTATTTGGTTGTCGCGGGTGTCTTTTGGTTTTTACCTGTCGCTTTATGCGCTGCTGAAATGGCAACTGTCGAAGGTTGGGACAAAGGGGGGGTATTCACTTGGTCTGGACATGCATTAGGAGAACGATGGGGCTTTGCTAATATCTTTTTCCAATGGTTCCAAATCACCGTTGGTTTTGTCACCATGATTTATTTCATTTTAGGCGCGCTGTCCTATGTATTTGACTGGGCTGCACTCAATGATAATAGTACGATAAAGTTTATCGGAGTAATGGTTATTTTTTGGGGACTCACTTTATCTCAATTAGGCGGAACCAAGTACACAGCAATGATCTCCAAAGTCGGTTTCTTGCTCGGTATTCTCATTCCAGCCTGTATCCTATTTAGTCTCTCGATTGCATTTTTTGTCACTGGTGGTATCAGTGATATGCCGATCACCACTGAAGCCTTATTACCAGACTTCACCCAACTCAATACCTTGGTTGTATTTGTGTCATTTATCCTTGCCTATGCGGGTATTGAGGCATCGGCGACCCACGCCAACGAAATGAAAAACGTAAAAAGAGATTACCCTATCGCTATTATCATGCTGGTGATATTAGCCATTGTGCTAAATGCCATCGGTGGCGTTGCGATTGGTGCTGTCGTACCTGAGAAAGAACTTGGGCTGTCAATTGGAGTAATCCAAGGATTCGAAGGGTTATTTCACTATTTCACTCATGATATGGATTGGGCAATTCGAGTGATTGCGGTGTTAATTGCACTTGGCGTAGTCGCTGAAGTATCGGCCTGGGTAGTTGGCCCATCATGGGGTATGTTAGAAGCAGGGAAAAAAGGCTTACTCCCCGCTAAACTCTCTGCCACAAATGCTGAAGGCGTGCCAGTTAACTTTTTACTTCTACAAGGTGCGATTGTTTCAATATGGGCGGCGGTACTGACATTTGGTGGGGGTGGCGCTAACGTTTCCTTCTTTACCGCAATATCGCTAACGGTAGTGATATACGTTGTCGGCTATATTATCTTCTTCCTCGCCTATATGAAGGTCGTGCTAAGTTATTCAAACCTGCCTCGCGCCTTTGAAATTCCTGGAGGAAAAGGCGTTAAGATGTTCGTCGCTATCAGTGGATTAGTTATATCCATTGTTGCTCTTGCAATCTCATTTATTCCACCGGCACAAGTTGGCGGAGGAGCTGCTGCAACTGAGTATATGACGATTCTGGTTGTGAGCTTTGCTATTACCCTTGTTTTGCCATTTTGGATATACCACGTAATGCGTAAAAATAATCCATTGCCACCAGGCGTAAAAATGCTTGATGACAACGAAACTTCAAGCTAATAGCAATGGTTGAGGATAGAGAACAGAGATCTCTATCCTCTATAAAACCCAATAACCTCGTTATCTTAAAAAGCCACTAACTTTTAGTGGCTTTCTTTTATCGATATACCGTTAAAGTTAAACCAGAACCTAAGCCCAGGTTTGTAATCCTATTATGCCAAACCAAGCTAAATAACTGACCACCAACAAGTGTGTAAAAGAGGCAATGGTGCAATACCAGTAGTTCACCTTATTCATCTCACTCGCCTTCGCTTTTATGGCCACATAACAACCTAAAAACGTAAAGATTAACAAGGCTATACTTGATAGCATTAAGCCTATGGACACATAGGTTATGTTACCCAATAACCTGAAAGGGTCGACACCACCAAGTTGGAACATAAACACAAAACATAAGACCGACAATGTTGCGAGTAAAGGCCATACTCGGATCATTAATGCATTACCTTTAATGTCAGCGCCCATAATGATACGCACTCCCCACACCAATAAATACAGCAGGCCTGTCACGTTGATAATCAACCAGAGGGCTAATATTGTAAACTGGCCAAAGACTATCACGGCACTGACGGAGCGATATACCGATGAGTCAGAATGAAAAACCGGCCCTACCAATGGATCTTCAACAAATGATAGGTTCATTTCACCGGTTTCGGCTGACTGAAACAATGTCTCAGAAACTGGAAAATATTCCTTAGGTACACCACCTAATAAATTTGTTCGAATGAGTTTTCCACCCTTAAATGTAAATTGGTAGATATTCAATACCCGCTCAAGAAACTCGGTCATCGCCATGCGTGAATTAATTGGATAATAATATCCTTGCAACGCTTTCATTGAGTCAGTCACAGCTTGTGTGGCTGTGATACTTTTTTCTGTAAGCTCTTTAGTTTCAAATTCACGGATGAGATCAGTAATTTTCTTTACCGACTGCGCGTCATCAGAGTTAATCATCACAACATGACCCACGCCCGCTTCGGGTAAATATTCAAGCTTGGTTATTCCGCCGTTAACCCCACCGTCATGACCTTGGTAGATCCATTGTTTGTAAGGGGTTGAGTAATTGCTAAGTCCGTAACCCGCCGTTTGACCAGCTTGTGCCGCAGGTGTTGACTTAACTTGCTCCATGCGCGCAAATGAAGCTTCAGAAATCAATGGCTGCTCAACAGTACGTCCTCTATTCACCAGAAAAGACAGAAACTTTGCCATATCATTAGCTGAGGCATTTATTGAGCCCGATGGCCGCATAATAATGTGCCAATATGCCTCTTCTTTCCCCTTAGAATAAAGTGTCGCACCTTTGGCTTTAACATCATCAGACTGGAAATAGCTCATGGTCTCCATCCCCATAGGAATGAAAAAGTTTTCGGCAACGTAATCTTCAAATACTTGCCCAGTGACCTTTTCGACGATATACGCGGCAACAGGAGGTCCGGCATTGCAGTAAGCCATTCTACTACCAGGCTGATGTGGTCAACTAAAACTGTACACCAACAGGGGATGCGTATTTACGCAGCCATTTCGGCCGCTGTTGGTGTCA